>CAJOHU010000006.1:0-43577 GCA_905234465.1 uncultured Alphaproteobacteria bacterium
GTAATTTACCCTGGTATCCAGACATCAGGTCATCTACATATTTCTTGCTGGTCACACTGGAATTATCCGCAAATACCGCAGACGCCGCAAAAATTGCGGTCATTGCGATAAATATGCGTTTGATACTCATCTGATACTTCCCTTTCCCTTAATTTCCAATGCTTACATTGTAACAAAAAGGTACCTTTTTGTTATGCCCCGAAACCGGCAAAAATGGGCGAACACAAAAAGTTGCTGTACCCCACAGAATCCGTGGCTTTGCGGAAAAAATAAAAAAAATTAAAAAAAGTGTAAAAAAAGGGTGGACAAAAAGGTACCTTTTTGTTCCACCCAACGGCGCAGGATTAGTGGTTAGTGTTAGTGGTTAGTGGAAAGTATTCCAGATAATCGTCACACCGCAGAAGTGCGGTGCCTAGGCTGAGCGTAGCGAAGACCTGCTCCGCAGGAGATTTTTCATCGCACTGCGATGAAAAACTTTGGTGTCTGCGACGCAAGTTTACGGCGTTGCCGTAAACTGGGTCCCGGCCTTCGCCGGGATGACTGCTATCTGGAAAAATATCAAAAAAAAACGGTGGCGAACGCCACCGTTTTACTAACCACTAACACTAACCACTAACACTTAGTAATTGCAACGATTGCATGTGTTGCGGACGACGCGGCGTTCGGCATATGTGCCCGCCGGTTCGTAAACAGTGACCGGACGATAAACCGCGTAATGATCAATTACTTCGGTGTGTGTTTTTACGCGTACCGGTTGCGCGCAAGAATTGCATGTCGCAACAACTTCGCGGCGCGGTGCGGCGTATTCAACCGCATTTGTGTTATAGCGAACGCGGTTTGTGTATGTTTCTGTTTCGCTGTACAGACCGCCATCAGATGCGTTTGCACCAAATGCAATCAGACTGGCAAACAAAGAGCTTAAAATTGTTTTTTTCATTTGTGTCCCTTTTGGTTATTCGTCAACATTATAGGACACAAAAAATCGTTGTCAAGTTTTGACAAAAATTTTTTTGTTTATAATTTTTGGGGCTGGATATACAAAAAAACCGTCCGCGTGGGACGGTCTTAAGGGGACACCAAGCCAATTCTTTACATGTCCGATGCGCCATTGTTTGCGGGGGCGGTGCCGGTGGTACCCGGACCAACCGGACATGTGTTAACATCAAGATATAATTTAAGTTTGTTTAAATTGTATCCGCAGGTACGGGTGCTACTGTTATATTTACACGCGTTCGCGACCTGCATAGATTTCGGGGTGTATATAACTTTGGCACTGTTGCAATCACGTTGGTTTGTGATGTCGTGGCATGCACGTTGCCATTCGCGGCAATCTTGGACAACCGGGTATTCTACATCCGGGGTGACCGGGTTGTTCAGGCATACGCCATACGATTGTGCCACCGGCAAGTTTGCCATACATGCACTGCCGGATGCGCGACACGGGTTTTGAACCAATGTTGTACTGGACAAATTGCCCGGGCGATAATTGAATTGGACAGACGCACATTCTTCCAAATCTGTGAACATTGCACATGTTAATTGCCAATTGTCACAGTTAGATACAACCGCCGTTGGTGCCAATGTTTGCGGCAGGTTCAGCGCCCATTTCACATAGAAATCGCGCAAACGGTCAATTGTGTACGATTTGCCTAATGATACCTGGGCCAGGCCATCTGCAACACGGCAATTAATGTTGTTGCGTTCCACAAATGCCGTAATCGCCGTTGCGGTTCCGCCCAACGCCGCGCCGGTTCCGGCACCAATAAGCGTCGTTTTCAGACGGTTTGATTTGCGACCCGCCAATATTTCAACAGAATTGAATATTGTTGCCAATGTGCGCAGTTGTTTTTCAAATGCATCCGGACCAAGGCAGTATGGGTTTTTGTTGCAATAAACATCCAACCCATATTTATCCGCCCTGTTCAGATTTTGGAACGAACAGTGGTTTTTTGCATTAGTAAGGTCTTGCATAGTGGCGCCTTGGCAATTCTGATTTATGTTGTTCCATACTGTGTTATATGTCTGAGAATATTCTGTGTTGATGTCGTTCTTTTCTTGTTGAGTTAATGTACTACACTCGGCAGGAAAGTTGAATTGCTGACTTTTTGCGAATAAAGCATCTCTCATCACTGTAATCAACTTATTGCAGCAATCTTGCTTGTTTTGGGGGCAGTTAGCTGTGGCCTTAAACTCAATGTCGCCTAGGTTGACACATGCAAAGTGTTTTTGACCCTGGCATTGTTTCAATGCACTTTCGCCTTCGTTCCACAGGTCGTAAAGACCGACAATTTCCAAACATTGTGCGGCGGTTATGGTGCGGTCGGCACTTGATAACGGTGAATCCAAGAACGCGTTCAATGATCCAATTTTGCCGTTTTGTTGCAATTGCTTTAACAATTGGGTGCGCATGCTTTCATTTTGGCAATTAAAGTCTTCGTCGCCGTGACCCGCCAATGCACCAATTCCGGCACCCAACAGTGTTCCGCCCGGAATCGCAACCGCGGCGGTGGTTTTGGTTTTTGGCATTAATGAAAAACCAAATAAATCTTTGTTGCATGTAAATGTTGAACCGGCGTTTTGCCATACTTCCGCCATGCTGTCGTCGCCGACGGTGCCGAACAGCCAACTGTTTGTAATTTGGGTGTCTTTGTTGTATGCGGCAACACGCAGTAAACATTGGGCATTTTCCGCATCCCAACGCGCATAGTATCCGCGTTTGCCATCAATGCCTGTGCTGTTTACTTTGACCCCCAATGGGTTCGCCTTGGTCAGGGAATTATTCATTTGGCTGTTATACGCGCCAACGGTTTGGTTGTATTCAGATGTTGTACGGTCGGACGCCGATACCGCATCAAATGACGCGCCATATGTGTTCCGGTCCAATAACAAACATGTATTTTCTGCCTGGGTCGGGGTTAGTCCTGTTTGACGCAGAACAAATGAATAATATGCCGGTTGAACCTTGCGTGCGTTGAAATCCAACCACACGTCCGCCGCAGATTCATACACATTTTGGCAATTACGACGCACATCTGTGATACAGCGTTCCACAGGGCTTAGACACAGACCCATGCCGTTCACAATGGAATTGCGCAAATCTTCGTTAAACAGCGAATTTATGCCGTTCGGCAAAGAACCGCCGTTAACACACGATAAAACATCGTTCATACACGCATCAATCGTATATTCAGAATTTGCAACGCCACCATCCGGGCATTCCGGGGTGGGTGGTGTCACCGGGGTATCCGGATCCGGTTCCGGGTCGGGTTCCGGTGTTGGTTCCGGGGTCGGTTCCGGTGTTGGTTGTGGGTTTATAATGTCACCACCGGTGGTCATGTTTCCCGTTGCACTGACCGGTAAAACCGGAATAGATGGCATGCGCAACATGGATGTTGTACCGCGTCCACGATTCTGGGTCGCCGCGCCACGCGCCGGTGCCGTATCACCAAAACATGCGCCTGTAAACGCAATGACCGAAAGACAAATTGCACTGTGTCCCAATGTTTTCAGCAGTTTTTGCATGAAAAACCCTCCTTTTTATCTTTTGTATTATATCACAGAAAAGGGATGTAAAAAAGCTTTTTTTAATATTTTTTTCATATTTATATAAAATTAAATAATTGTTTAGTTGACAGATTATAAAAAATGTCTATAATTTATCGGAAGTTAGAAGTTGGCAAAGTGATAAGTGTAAAAGATTTTAATGATGATTCTTGGCGCGCGATTGCGTGGACGGGCATTTATGTCTTTATAATGTGGGCTGTTTTGCATTATTTGTTCAATTTTAATATGTTTTCATATGCACATTGGGCGCGAATGTCGCGCATAGAATTACATGGTTTCCCGGGGTTGGTGTTCGGGGTAATGATGTTGGCGGCGGTGCCGTTATATATTGCGACCATGGTTTTGATGGTACGAAATAAATCTTTTCCGGTGCGGGTGCCTTTGCCGAATTGCCTTACCCCGGAACCCGAACCAGAACCCGAACCAGCGGCACCGATTGTCGCAGAACAAGATGCGTTACCAGAACTGCGTCCAGGGGTTCCGTTGGAAATGCGCGAAAGTTTTATGCGCGTGCGCAAAAATTATGGTGCGCGGCAACAATCTGTGTTTAATAAATCTGTGATTGGGGGGGCGGTGAAAAACACGGCGCCGCAAATGAATGTGTCGGCGCGTGAATCTGTCGCAGAAAAAATATCGGTGGCGGTTCCAAATGCCAAAGGAATGGCGGACACAAATTCTGGTCTCCCGTTGCCCGATGATTTTGATTCCGAAACGTCGGGTGGGGATTTTGATATTCCGGTATTTTCTAATATAGATTTTGACGGCCCCACAAAACCCAATGATATTACCGATACGCAATCGCAGGTTGATAAATTGTGCCAATCTTTGATACGGACGGGAATAGACGCGGATATTTCAGATGATTTGATAACGGGCGAAAATTTTGTAATCGCTGTTCATGATGATGAAGATTTTTGGGTTGCAGATGATTCAGATTGGTTCGCAGCAGGTAAACAAAAACCTTCGCCAATATCTGAATTGAAGAATGCCGTCAAAGAAACAGATAAAAAAGCAATAATGTTCTTTGGGGAACATAATATAATGGATTTTGATGTGTGCGCAGAAAAATGGCGCAATGATGGTATCACGGTTGTGACCAGCAACGATGAATTATTGCGTGTTGTTAAAAATTTTTCTGAATAATGATTAATGTGTGTGCGACATTGTTAACATCGCGGCGTTTTGGGTTGTATGCAATTCTGTTTTTCCCCAATCGCATTTGCGTGCCGCCGCATCAATTATTTCAAACATATGCGTTTGAACCCAAGATGTGTACAGCATAATTGTGCCGTCATCCCGCAAGAATGGTTCAAGTTCGTTCAGAATATTGGTGATTTTTTTGCTGTTATGCCAGTATTCAAATATATTTGACAAATATATGATGTCATATTTCTTGTTCAGTTCCGTATGTAATTCCGAAAGATTTGACCAAATAAAACTTATTGGTTTTTTTAGTGCTTGGCGTGCAGCATCATATTCAAAATCGGTTGGCATATATTCGTTATGAACACCGGTGCCTTTGTGAAATATATAACATCCACGCATCTGACGTGCCGCAATAACCGAAGATTTTGGGCATTCAGATACAATTTTTTCATAATTCGGAATATCGTATACATTATTGGTGTTGTATAATGCGTGTACAAAATCACTGTATTGAGTGCGATTAATGGTCTGAACCGCAGATGTTTTTATGTCCATGATAACCTTGGCAAAATAAGATGTATCAAATGTGTCTATTTCGCGTGCGCCGGAAATTGCGAATGCGATGGGCTGATCGCCACTGCCCGTGACGGTTAAAACAGATTTACCCATTGGGTTTAATTCGCACATCGCAAAACGCCAATCTTCGTTTGTTGTGACATATGCGGGCGAATATTGTCCAAAGTTCCCCGTATCCAAATCAATTTGACTGATTTTTACATTTGGGTACATGCGGGCGATTTTTTGCCACATAGGAACATATTTCCCGGTGCGTTTGTTATAATCTGCGCGTGCAAAGTGCGGATAAAAATTCATAATAAATTCCCTGGGTTTTGTGTTACACTGGCGGCGAATTATAGGATTTTATTTCTGTTTGTCAAATGGTGTTTTCTGGTAGGGGCAATATATCAAATGCGGCTGCGTCTTAGTATGTCAGATTCTGATGTTACATACCATTGTTTACAAAACTCCTCTGCTTGGTTACGATCGTCAACCAAGTCTTGGTTTATTGCTTGTGTTGTACAATCTACCAAATTCATACCCTTATGAAAACCTTGCAAAGGCGCAGTTAACCGACTGTTATCAATCGTTTCGGTTAGCGTTGTTTGTGCCAATTCGCTATTAGATGAACTAGATGTTGGTGATTTACTTTCTAAAGCGGGTATGAGGTTATTGTTACTGCTGTTGCCATCGTTGGCGGTGTTGACAGGCTTGCTACTGTTATTGTTGCCCCCCCCCGGATTTGTCAAGTTTTTAAGTTGTTTTTCCGCTTTGTTGGTGTTGATTTGTGAATTGTATGTGTCCAATGCGCGCGTAAGTCCGCCAGATGACGCCATGCCCGCCACCATACCAATTCCGCCACCCAACGCGCCCGCCGATGCCGATGTTTGCGCACGGGTAAGACGGTATGCGTTTTCTTTGAATGTTGTAATGTCAATACCAAACCAATCGGGTGTGCATTGGAAGCTTTTATCAGAAAAAAGTTTTTTTGATGCCATTAATGTGCGATCTTCGCCCGCAAAAAAGTTTACAGTGTATACGCAATCCAATGTGCGTTCATCAAACACCGCACCAAAGCGGGCACATGTATCTCCCATTTTTTTGCGTAATTCGTACAGGTACGCTTCGTCGCGTTTTGCCTGGTCTGTGGCGATTATGCGCAAATCGCCGAATACTTCGCGTGCGCGTGCGGCAAGTCCGCTGTCTTGTTCGCGGCATGTGCGTGCAAAAGATTCACATTTTGAAATGGCGTTATCTTCGTCTTTTTTCGCCAAACAATTTTCCATCATGTCGCCACATTGGTTGAATATGCATTTATTATAATCTGTGCCACATTGTTTTATGTATCGGTATTCCTTGGTACGTACATTCGTATCGCGGTCCGCCATAATTTCAGGTGCAATAAGGTTATATTCGTGTGCAGTGCATTGCGTCTTGGCGCGACAAGCGGACATTTTCTGAGCCCAAATTGTGGTGGAATCGTTCGCACATTTTGTAAAATCGTCACCGCATTTTTCCGCCATACACCCACGCAGTGCATCGTTGCACGCGGGTGCAGAATATGTGTTTGATGAATTAGAATTATTGGATGACATATTATATAATTCAATTTGATGCTGAATCATCTCGGCGCGTTGCTGTTCAGAACGGTCTGTGCCTGATGATGCGCTGAATTCGTCCATAACGCTGGTAAACATAGACGATTTGTTATCAACTTTGATTATTTGTTCTGGGGCTGATTCTGGTTCCGGTTCTGTCGCGGTGGGGGTTGCCGTTGTTGCCGTTGGTTGTGTAGTCATGGTGGGGGTGCGCGCGGTCATACGGTTTTGTGCGCGTGCCGCCGCCGCGTTGTTTGCCGCCGTTGGACGCGAAACAACCGCCGCGTGACTGTACGCAGAAACCACCAACACCATGGCAATCGCCATTACAGAATTTTTGTAAAAAATTCCAAATACTTTCTTCATCTTTTTTACTTTAATGCGGTACATGCTGTTTTGTAATATTTGCATAACAGTTCCGCCATAGATTTTTCTATTGTCCCTGTACATTTGTTTGCCATGTGCGATTCACACATATTGGTCACACATGATTTATATTTGGCGTCATCTGCACATTCTGCGCGTGCCGCCGCCAATGCGTCTGTGCGGTCTGATTGAATTCTTTTTACCACAGCCTGTAATTCATTTTCACGCCTTTCATATGCGTTTTTGCGTTCTGTGGCGGTTTGGGCACGAAACGCGGCAACATATTCATCACACCCCGTTGCATCCACTGCACATTCAGAAATAAATTTGTCAAAGTCAGAATCTTGTTGGCATGAATTAAATGACGCACCACATTTCTTGTTTATGCATATTGACAATGTTTCGTTGCATTTTGTCTTGGACGGCGCAGAATTTATTGATGTCATCGTACCGGCGCTATTGATGGATACGCCCGCCGCACGGCATGATTGTTCTATTAATTTATCGTACGCATTTGATACATCATCCGGTGTGCAATCAGGCAATTTCTTGACACATTCGGTTGTTGCCCATACATAGCGTTTGCCGGGATCCGATGGGGCGGCCTTTAATTCTTGGGCGGTCAGGGCGTATTTGGTGGATTGACCCGCCGTCACGTTTGTTAAGCCTTTTTGTGTGGGCGGCGTTCCGGCAGAAGATGTTCCACAATATTGGCACCGGGCAGACGGATTCATGCCAATATTTATGGCACATGCGGAATCTAAACACCGGGTCAGATTGGCCTTGGAACACTTGGACGGTGCCGCATTCACAGCAAAAACAGTTGCCCAGCCCAAAATACCAATAAAAATTAGGTTTATTATTTTCATTCTCTCTGTTAATCTGATCTATTATATCAAAAAAAACTATTTGTTGCAAAATATATTTTTTGAACTTTTTGCTTGACAATGTAAAAAATTTGTCTATATTATGAAAGTAAACAAAAAACAAAGGAGGCACGAATGGCCAAAAAAGATAAAAAAGACGAAAGTGTTGTAGAAACACCGGAAACCCCGGAAGCGTCGGAAAAAGATGTTGCGGGCGAATCTGGCACGGAAAAGGGTAAAAAGAAAAAAAGCACAAAAAAACCGACAACAAGTGCGGAAGATGCCCCAAGGGATGCAGAAGTTGTAGAAACAACCGAAAAACACGAAGAAGACGGTGTTGAGGTTGAGACAACCACAAGGGTTAGAACAACAGGCAAGGGTAAAGAAAAAAAGAAAAAAAGTACTAAGAAAAAAAGCACTAAAAAGACAAAAAAGCCGATTGTATGGTGGCCGTGGATTTTAGCCGGTGGTATGGTTGCAAGTGCGATTATATTGTGCTTGTGCGGACGTTGCCGCGACAAAAAGTCTGGTCGTCATGAAAGGGCAAAAACCGAAGTTGTATGTGATTCATGTGGGGGTACAACCTTTATTGAAAATTATTACGATTATGGCGATCATGTACAGGCTGAAGACCACAGTCAGGTTACTTATTCTAAACAGGTTGTTACAAATAGCCAAAATGTAAATCAGGCTAATAATACTAATGCCGCGAATCACAGTCGTGTTAATACCCCCAGGACAGTTAAGCCGTGTCCACAAGAAAGGGTTATTGTATATGATACCGTACGTGTGGATCCGAAACCTGTGGAACAGCCAAAAGACACTGTGAAACAACAACCTACGGTTTCTATAACTTTGGAAGCCAAAAGACACGATGTGTGGGTTTGTTGGTCTTATTAATAGATGTGTATCGGTGTTATAAATATTCGGGATGATTTTTCATCCCGTTTATTTTTTTGCTAGACACACAATTCAAATCTGTGTTAGAATGCCACAAGACACAGAGAGAGGACGTATGAAACTCATAAAAATCTTGGCTTTTGCGGCGTTTTTATCTCCGTTCGCCCTGTATGCGGCGCCAAGTGAATTTACAGTTGCAGCCCAGTTATTGGCGGCGGCAAAAAGCGCCGACATTCAGCAAGTGCAAATACTGGTGAACAATGGCGCGAACATAAACTATGTTGATAATACTGGGTTGTCTTTGGTGTGCACTGCGTTGATGAACAATGATTTGCGTGCCGCCCAGATTTTGCAGATGTATGGTGCGGACGCGTCCCAATGTGACCGACAAATTAAAGATTATAAATCAAAAAATGTACCTGCGCGAACGGGCGGTCTGTTTAGCGGGCTGTCCACCGCCCAAGGGTTGACATTGGCGGCGGCGGGTGCCGCCGTTATCGTAGGTGGGGCATTTTTATTAACAGATGTCTTTGACCCAGATAATGACAATAACGTATCTGGTGGTTCATCGGGTGGCGGTTCATCGGGCGGCGGCGGGTCATCTACAAATTCGGGGACGGCATGGGTGGTCGGGGCATTGCCGTATGGTCCGGCGATGCCAAGTGCGTCGACAGAGACTGCCAATTATCAATCAAATCTTAATCTATATAGAACAGAAGTTTTTGAGGATAGTTTTCAATTAATGAGTACACCTATCTCTGAAAACTATTTATTGTTGATGCGTGGGTATTCACCCTTGGCGCGCGGATATTTAGGAATGCAGACTTTGCGACGCGCAGATAATACGCCAATTGTGCTGAATAATGCGTCATATGGTTCAGAGTTGATTGAGGGTGGGCGGCCGGTCAATGTGGCTTTGGTAACTGCAAACGGTGTAAATGCCACAACAAGTTCTTCATTGGGAAATAAGTTTTTGGTTTGGACAGGTATAAACACAGATGGTTCGCTAGGTCCGGCAAGTCAAAATACAATTTCCAGCAAGTATTACAACAATGATTTTGTATTCACATCTGTTGATAATTATGCGGCAAATGAAGATAGCGTTTTATTGCAGTATTTCGATTTATCAAATTCCGGAACGGCGATACATAATACTTTGGCAGATTCGGGTATTGTTGGAGACGATATTTTGGCCAAGATTGTTGGCGGTAATACCCCAGACGAGGAAAATTTTAACGCAGATTTTATCGGGTTTATGCCGAATGGTCAAATGACAATTTATCGTACGGGAAATGGGAAAGTTTTTTCGGCATTGGCGTCACCGGTTAGTGCGGGAACATATACTTTTGTCGGAGATTCAATTGCAACAGGCGATATTTTAAATCTTTTTGGATACACATTAACGGCGACTGTTGTGGGAAATTCTGTTGTGTTAACTGATGGAACGAATACGTATAATGGGTATATTGGGACAGATGATTTACTCTATATGGATTCAGATGGAGACGGTGTTGTAGATACGGGTTTTTCTTTGGCATCAAATGTCATAACAAAAACAAAAGTCTTGGGAACAGATAGTTATTTGAATTATGAAGCTTTGTATGATGCGGTTGTAAATCGTACAACAGATGCCAGTAGCGGTGGTCGTTCACGCGTGGATGTAATTGCTAACCTTGATGTGATTGAACCGTTGCACAGTCGATCCGCATTGATAATAGATGATATATTTGAATCGGCCACTTCAACAGAAGAATACAAGACTAACCTCTTAAACAGTATAACCAATGTTTATAGTAATGGAACGGTGGATAGTCAGATTGGAACGGATGCTGGAAATTTCTTTCGTTCGGTTGGTAATGCACTTGCGGTATTTTCAACAGGTGCTTCACAACAGATTACAGGAAGTCTTTTCGCAGATACGCCACAAATAGCTACAATCGAAAATGGTGCGCCGCTTGTTTATTCAAATTTGAATCATTCATTTATGTCTGTTGTTGCGGTTGGCGCACCGACAATAAACGCCGATGGAACACTCCCACAAATAGTTGCGAATAGTGATAGTATGCCGGTTTCAAGTACTAAATATCAACTAGCAAAATGGGGTATTGGTGAAGGTGATAATGCAACATACTATAAATCACGTATTTGTGGTATGGCTGGAACGGGTAATGGAAATATTGATCCATGGTGTTTTGCGGCGGTTGGGGTGACCGATGAAATGGCAACTGCGGCGGCGGCGGGCGCGGCGGGTGTTCTGCGGTCTGCGTTCTATTATATGACGCCGCAACAGATATTTACTTTGTTGGCGTTAACTGCAGATGGTCCGTTTCTGGGACGCAAAACAGGTGGAGAAAAGTTTACGGAAACTACATTGATTTCACATTTGCAAGAAATGTATACAATGCCGAATGCCTATCAAATTAAAATTGACTCTGGTCAGATGACATACATTGATGCATTTAAGCAAGTGTTTGGTTATGGCGTGATAAATCTTGAACGCGCGACAACACCGGGAACAAATTTGTATTTCTATTCTGGAAGTGACATCGTGTCAACATCCGGAAATGGATATTGGCGGGCGGCAACGAACACGGGGTTCCGTCCTTCGGCGGCATTAAGCATTGGGCGCGCCGCCATAGATGTTTCGGCATACGATGTTTTGGAAAGTTCCAATGGCGAAATGCGTTTGCCGCGTATTTGGAAAAATACTTTGTCGTTTAATGACGGCGGACGGCATGGTTTGTATATGGGTGATGTGTTGGGTGATTTGCGTACGCGTGATGCACGTGATGATGTGGTGAATTTCGGAAACATGGCATTCAGTTTGACGCGGTCTGAACGGCAATACAACGATAATATGGGCGGTTTGGATAATATGCGTTTGGATTATTCAAACGATAATTGGAATTTGATGGCGGATTATCAGCGGTATTTGACTGACGGTGAATCAAGATTTATCGGCATGTCCAATCCGATTTTGTCGTTGGCATCAAATGCGATGACCACAGGCGCGCATTATAAACATGAAAATTGGTCGTTTGGCGCGCGCGCATTTTCAGGATATATTACAGATGAAGGTTTGGTTGAATCTGACCCAACAATTTCGTCTGTGTATGAACCTGTGCGTTTGGGAACGGTTTCGGGCGCACAATCGGAAATAGGGTGGGGTAATGATATTTTCGGATTAAAAACTGCATTTGGTATGTCGCATGAAAATAATACTGTGCTTGGGGCATACGGAACGGGGTTGATGGAATTTGGCGGTGCAGACACAAATTATGTTGATGTTGATGCGTTTGTGAAAATTGCTGATGATATTCGTCTGCGCGGGCGCGCGACGTTTGCACATACAGTGCCGAATTTACAATCAGATATGATGATACAAATGACCGCGTTTGATTCAAATGCCTTTGCATTGGGAATGGATTTTGGAAATTTGAATGTCACCATGTCTATGCCGCTGGCAACAGTTAATGGTAAAATGAAATATGCATGGGCAGATTACGATATCGTGACAGATTCTGATGGGCGGTATGATTTGGCGGTTTCTGATTATGGTGTGCGTGATATCTCTATGGCGGCGCATTCGCGCGAATTGCGAATTGGGGCGTCTTATCGGCGGTCACTTGGTGAATTTACAGATGGCGCAATCGGGTTCATTTATCGTATAAATCCAAATAATATACGCGATTATGGAAACGAATCGATTTTTATGCTGAAATTAACGCATGAAATCGGTATTTAAAGACTTGACTTATATTTTAACGGGTATATCATTTGCCCCTGGCGCGAAAAAGGGGCCAGATATGATTTACATGAAATATTTGTTGGCAAAGACAGGTATGTTCCCAAAATGGGAACCCCAGGTGTCCGATGTGCTGTGCGCGGCGTTCCGGGCGCACCAGGTTAAATTGGTCACAACCAAAAATGGGCGGAAATATTACTATGTTATGCCGATGATGCTTAATAACCAACAAACATATGAAATGGTGCGTATGTTTCGTGCGAATGGTGTTATTTTGCATCCGCGGTGGGACGGGGAAAACAAAAGATTTTTTTTCCGGGTGCGTAATCGTGGTCAAAGATTTATGCATAATGTTATGCGGGTAAACGAAAACGCGAATAATTTTCAAAAAGTAATTAGCGAATATCAGGCAAGAAAATTAAAGAAAACCTGGTTTCAAAGGACCTTTGGCAAATTTGAGTCCGAAAGATAAAACTTGACATATTTTTTGTTTAGTCTATACTCTAACCAACAAAACATAAGGTGTTTATAATGGTTTATATGAAATATTTATTGGAAAAAACGGGTTGGTTTCCGAAATTGGAACCCAAAGTTGAAGACGTATTAATTGCGTCCGATATGGTGTACGCGGTTAAGAATGTTGTGACACCGCGCAAGGGGCATTACTATTACGTTATTCCTGCAAATTATAAAATAAGATATTTGTATGAATTGTTGCGGATTTTTCGCGCAAACGGTGTTTGGTTGAAACCGCATAAAAGCAAAAATTACAATGCACATGTTTTTCGTGTTCGCGATAAAGGACAAATTTTCATGCGTGACGTGGCACGGGTTTGTCAAAATATTGATAATTTTCAAAAGGTGTTATCAGAACATGATATACAAACACCGTCACAATCACTTTCAGATTTATTAAATAAATTGGAACAACGCGACAGATAAAAAAAGTTTCCCAAATTGGGAAACTTTTTTTATGACAATTTATATATCCCCCATGTTTTAATTGTGTATACGGCAAAAATATGATACAATACACCCGATGAATAAAGGGTACGAAAGAATGACAATTAATTTCAAATTTTTATACTTTTCAATATTTTTAATTTTTGTTTTTTCGCATAACTCATTTGGCGCGACATTAAAGCAACGGCAATTCGGTGAATCCACCGGTGATGTGTATTATTCCGATTACGGTTCGTCTGGTGATGTTCCCGGCACCGAAGGTATGAGCGAAATGGATGTGGTATCCACCCTGCGTCAAGATATTCAGTTGTTGGATGAAGAAATTATGAAATGTGAACGCAAACGCAAGGGTTGGGTTGCGGCAACTGTTGTTGGTGGCGTTGGTGTGGTTGGCACAGGAATCGGCGCGTTGGTTCAAAACAGCAAGATACAAGACAAGAAAAGCGAATTACAGCGGGTTCAGTCCGATGTTGAGACCACAAAACAAAGCGTGCAAGACGCGGAAAAACGTTTACAGGAAATGCAATAATGGGGGCGAATATGATGATAAGGAAATCTGTATCATTTTTGGCAATAGCAATTATTGGTATAATACCTGCGTTCCCATCAGGTGGTGTGCAAATGACGTCGCAGATACGTGATTTATTGGAACAAAAGGACAAGAAAGTAAAACAGTTAGAAACCTGCGAAGGAAAAAAGAAAGGTTGGATGATTGCAGGGATATCTACGATTGGGTTAACGGCGGTTGGTGTTGGCGTTAATATAGCCCAGGCGAACAAGAGCGATAACCTGTCGGGTCAGATAGATTCCGCGCGTCATGATTTAGAGGTTCAAGAACGTCGCCTTGGCGAAGTTAACAGTCAAATATCTGAAAAAATGAACGCGGCGCCAGCGGCGCAAAATATACTAGGCGCTAATAGCACGTCAGTAGCAAATCAAAACACTGGATTGAGAACCGTTACGGCCACACCAAATGAAAATGCTCGTGCAAGTGTTGTGAGAGGAGACGGTGTAAATATTGATGGAACTGCTACTGAGTTCAAGGGACTTGATGGATTTTATGGTTCTGGTGCATCCGAAGGTGATTGGAGTGTGCAATTCCCTTATGGTTCGGTTGCCGGCATGAGTATGTGCGTATCAGATTCAGAAAATGTAGAGGAGGCTTATTCTGATTGGAATAGCGGTGGCAGATCACAATCGGGTTTTAATGGTGAAAATTGTTATTGTGTAATGAGTTTCCCTGTTAGGTCTGAATGGAAGTTTCTGTACCGTAATACTGGTGGAGAATCAGGTCGGTGTGCACAGTTCTGTACACAAAATTGTGCGCATGCTGTTCGTTATAATTCCGATTTCCGGGTTGAACTGTTTGATGGCCTTAATATGCAGTGGTAACCCAATTAATTTGCAGTATTAATATAACATAGAATGACAATCCCGGGCGGGTCTTAGGATAATTGCGTTTTCGCGATTATTTCGGGATATAGTCATCCCGCAGGCGTGCGGGACCCAGGCATCGCGACAGCGATGACTTGCGTCGCAGACAATAAATGTTTGCCATCGCTTTGCTGTGACAAATTCCCTGCGGGGCAGGTTTACCGCGGCGCGCCCCGTCCACCTCATCAGCCTGCGCCAAGGCTACGGCGCGACAGGCCGTTTTCAACGGTCCCCCCCCTTCACAATGTGAAGGGGACTTTCACCGCTCTGCGGCGGTGTGACGGGTATAAAAAATATTAAAAAAAGCATTCCTATGGTCTGGGAATGCTTTGTGTATAAACACGATAATTTGTTTACGACAATTTATGTATAACCAAACCACTGCGCAGTTTCGGTTCAAACCATGTCGTTTTCGGTGGCATGATGTTGCCTGTATCTGCGATGTCTATGATTTGGCGCATGGTCACCGGGTACAATGCGAATGCAACCGCCATTTCCCCGGAATCAACGCGTTTCTGTAATTCGCCCAGACCACGGATGCCGCCAACAAAGTCTATGCGTTTGCTGGTGCGCAGATCGCCAAGGTTTAGTATCTTGTCAAATACTAAATTGGACAGAACCGTCACATCCAATACACCAATCGGATCGTTATCGTTATACGTACCCGGACGCGCAGTCAATGAATACCATTTACCATTCAAATACATACCAAAGTTATGTAATTTTGTTGGTTTATAAATTTCGGTGCCCATTTCAGTCACTTCAAAAGATTTTTCCAATTCTGCCAAGAATTGTTCCGGGGTTAATCCGTTCAAATCTTTGACGACACGGTTATAGTCAATGACCTTTAATTGACTTTCCGGGAAAATTACCGCCAAGAAATAGTTGTATTCTTCATTGCCGGTGTGATTCGGATTTTGTTCGCGCTTTTCTGCACCGACGCGTGCCGCCGCGGCGGTGCGATGGTGACCGTCTGCGACATACATTGCCGGAATATCTTTAAAGATTTCTGTAATGCGTGCATTTATTGTATCGTCATCAATGACCCAGAATTTGTGACCAAAACCATCCGACGCAACAAAGTCATATTCTGGTTCGTGTGTTTTGACAAAGTTTTCTACGATTTTATTCATCTCTTCAACATCAGGATACGCAAAGAACACAGGTTCAATATTTGCGTTTTGTATGCGTACATGAATCATACGATCGTCTTCTTTATCTTTACGGGTCAATTCGTGCTTTTTAATTTTGCCGGTCATATAATCATCTACATTTGCCGCCGCAACCAAACCATACTGGGTACGACCATCCATAGTTTGGGCATAGATATAATACATTTCTTTACCATCTTGACGCAGCCAACCGCGATCTTGCCACAATTTGAAATTTTCAACGGCTTTGTCGTATACAGCCTGAGAATGTTCATCGGCAATTGGGTCAAAATCTATTTCTGGTTTGATAATATGCAGCAAAGATTTTTCACCGGCTTCGGTTTTGGCCTCAACAGAATTCAAAACATCATATGGACGTGATGCAACTTCCGCCGCCAATTCTTTTGGTGGACGAACGCCAGCAAATGGTTTTATTTTCATAACATCTCCTTTTTTGAACTTTGGTGATTATATACCTAAAAATTCAAAAGGCAACATATTATGCGAATAATCATTTATTAATTTTTGCGTTCATTATAGTTTCTGATTCAATCGTGTCTAATGGGTGATATTGGAACTTGATGGTATCAAAATCTATTTTGCCCATATCAATTTGGCGCAGTGTGCGATTGTACATCGTGTGATAGTATATTTTTAGATTCTTGGTATCTGTTGCGATTGTCCATTGTGTCGCAGATGGCATATCAAATGTTGCAGTGCCAACTTTGTAGGCCGTGCCAAAAGGAACATCAAAATTGTTCAATATATGAAAAGATTGCATTGCTGTATCTGTTGCGGTTTTTTGTGGTATTGAATATGTCTTAAAGAACGCCGCGCGAACAAAACGTGACGGTGATGAAAAATCACCCGGTAATCCGCGCAGACCTGTGCCGTTACTTAAAGACCGCAATTTAATCGGACCAAATGGGGTCGGACCCGCTGTACCCGGATACAGGTTCACATAATTATTCAGATTTGTCATATGCCATTCAAAATTTGGTGAATTTGCGATTACACCAACAGGGTTTTCATAAAACATTGGTACGCCGTCAATGATTTCCATAACTACTTGATGACCATTTGGTTCGGTTATGCGCCAATGAACAGTTGATGCCGTTGGGTCTATGTTCACAATGCGAACGCTGTCAATCGCATGTTTGACTTCGTCAATTGTTGAAAATTGCGACAGTATCCAAGATACAACTTGGAAATCTGCGATGGTTTCTGATTTGTATTTTGCGTTAAACGATTCGTATTTCCCAAAAGATGGAAAATAAAACAAACCAACATTTAATCCGGCTTCGTTCGTGCCGTCTACAATAAATTCTGGTCGCTGCATCCCAAGGCCGGCAAAACCGTATTTTGATTTGAATTTCATACCGTCTTGTGTGCCATTGGGCAGTAATGATTGTTCAGTATAATCGCGCGGAACAATGACATAAATATTGTCCATTTTTGAACCAGACCAATCAACAGTGCGTGCGGTAATAACAGCATTGTCTTTAGATTTTAATGTGATTCCGGTGCATGCCATGGCGGGTGCAGATACGACAATGTAGGCGATAAAACAAATTTTTTTCATGATAAATCCTTTTTATTATATGCTGCATTATACCGCCCAACAGGGCGGGGCGGTAATAGGTATGATTGCCAAAAAAACACCGCACATTTGCGCGGTGTTTGCCGATAAGATAGTAATATTATCAGAATTTGATAGACCCAATAAGTCCTTTGATTTGATGCCAACTGCTGTACACGAAACTGTCAATCGCATTTGCGCCGTTTAATGTGCCTGTGTGTTGCCAACAGAAATACGCCAGTGCCCCAAACACCAACGCAAATAATATGCGTAATAATGTTGATGTCCCGCCCAAAAAACCGTAAAGTGCGCAACGAATACCAAATATAATACATATAAAAGTTATTGCCCACATAAATACAGTGGAATTTAAGAAAAATGAAATTATGTTCATTTGTTATCCTTTTTTGTGTTCATTAGATTATACCAAAATAGGAACAAAAAGAAAACAATATTGTGCGTAAAAAATTATTTGCAAATAAAAGATTATAAATTATAATAAGTGCCGCCTTGGGGCATAGTTTAATGGTAGAACTCCGGACTCTGACTCCGCTAGTGTTGGTTCGAATCCAGCTGCCCCAACCAAAAATTTTTGCTGTAAAAACAAGCGGTTATATATAGTAAACTCGTCTGATGGCGGGTTTGTTTTGTGTTAATGGGGCACTGGTGGGACAATCTGTATAACAATCTGCAATCAAACAGAGCGAATTTTGCGATGGTGTTGGGTGTGGTTGGTGCGGTGCAAAATCTTGTGAAAAAGTGTGATTTTCTGATTCAATTGTCCCATAATTGTCCCGCGAACGACGTGTGTGAATAAAAAGCGGTGGTTTTTATAGGGTTTTGCGAACAAAACTGTCGGATTCTGAATCTTGTTGACATTGTTGTGGTTGAGTTGTACGGTGATGCGAGAGCTTATGAATTATTATGAGAGGTGACAAAGGTGGCTACAATTGAAAAACGTGTTGCAAAAGATGGTAAGGTGTCTTTTCGTGTGAAGATTCGAATAAAGGGGCATCCGGAAATTTCCGAAACGTTTTCAACAAAGACCGCCGCAAAAGAATGGGCTGAGAAAACTCAATCTGATATAAGGGGTGGTATGCGTTTGATTACGCGTGAGGCAAAAAAACGCACGGTTGGGGAGCTTATAGACTTATACGTTGACAAGGTGTTGCCGTATAAGGGCAATGGTGCGGTTGATACAAAACGTCATTTGGAAATATGGCGACAGTTGTTAGGCAAGTATGCTCTTATAAGCGTTAACCCTAGAATGATTTTAGGTGCACGTGAAAAAATACAAAATATGGAAACCAATGGCAAAAAAAAGTCTAGTTCAACAGTTAATAGGTATATGGCGGCATTGTCGGTTGTTTTTTCGTATGCGGTCAAAGAGCTTGAATGGATGGACGATAACCCGATTAGTAAAATATCGCATCTGCGAGAGCCTAAACCACGCGTAAGATATTTATCTGACGAGGAATATGAAATTTTACTTAAAAAGGCTAAGGAATCTACAAACCCATACATTCATACTATTATTAGCATCGCACTAACTACTGGTGCTCGTAAGATGGAAATCTTGAATTTGAGGTGGGAAGATATTGACCTCAATGCTAATACGGCTATCTTGCGGGAAACCAAGAATGGTGAATACAGAGTGTTGCAGTTGATAGACCCCGCTTTGGAGGGCTTGAAAGAATTGTATGAGAAGCGTGGAAGTAGCCCCTATGTCTTTCCGAATCACGATGGGACTGGTGCGTTGGATATAACATATTGTTGGAAAGATTTAATTAAATTGGCAGGAATAGAAGATTTTAGGTTTCACGACCTGCGGCATACTTGTGCATCTTATTTGGCAAGGAATAATTCAAATATGGCAATAATCGCGGAAATTTTAGGGCATAAGGATTTGAAAATGACGAAACGGTATACACTTTTTCACCTGGATATAAACGTTCTGTGATGGAAGATATGGCAAAAAAGTACCTTATAAAAGAGGATGGAAATAATGATGGACAACAATAACACAACAATTTGTAATTCGCCAGTTGTTAAATCCAAAACTTTGGGATATGTTAATTGGGCTTTTACTATTGTGTGTGTGCAAACGATATTGTCCTACAATCCAGAAGATAAACCAAGTGGTATGGTGGAAACCGAAATCGTTAATGCAAAAAAGGTTTTGAATTATGCGATGGAGGCGTTTAATCTGCCAACGGTGGCACACTTGTTTGATTTTATAAAATCGCAAAGTGGTGTGGTATCTGGAATTGACTTTATGCAATTGCAACAAAATTTGGTGTGGGTGTGTTATCAGATAAACACAGGGGGAAAACCTGTTCGTGCCAAACGGATGGGGAGTTATTATCAACGGGCTCGATTTTTTGCTGATACGTTGCAAATTTTAGAACACCTTATTAACAAGCAATATCTGCCAGATGTGCAACCCGACGACTTAACCAACCACGCAAAAGATATTAGTAAATATGAAATGCATAAAAAGGCCTCCAAAGCGGCAAAAGCTAAGCAAGAAAAAGACCAGGCTGTGGTGGAAGAGGCGTATCAACGCATAAAGTTAAAATTTGCTAATGAGGGGGTGCAGATGTTTGTTGACCCAGAGTGCCCAGATAGTCAACCACAGTATCCTGATAAGGTTGCGGTTATACAGGACTACGGAACATTGGTTTATCCTGATGGCAAACAACGTGATTTAGGTAAGGATTTGGCACGGAAATTTTATAACAGACTAATGGAAGAAAACGGGATAAAATTAAAGCAGAATGCCCTGAAAAAGAAAAACATTAAAAAGTAATTCAGACTGCACGCACCCCCAATTTACCGCTTTGCAGAAGCGTATTATATTCGTGGTGTTAAAACGTAATAGCAAGGAGTAAATGATGGCAGAAAATGGGTGTATGTCTTTGAAAACGGTAAAACAGTTTGTTTTAGATAATCCCTCCTTTACTTATGGCGGTATGCGAAAACTTATCAACTTTGAAACACTCAACGGTATGAAGTCCAGTGGTGTGGTTGTTCGTATTGGTCGCAAAGTACTCATTGACACGAATAAGTTTTACGACTGGATACAAACTCAAAATGGACTGTGATATTACGGTCTGGATGTAATCGCTTTGTGCACCGATATTGTGCTGTTGTAGGGCTATTTGTCGGCATAAAGTCAAATTGAAAATACACCTGTTCACGATATGTGTGCAGTTGGTAGAGAATTGGTAAAAGTATGGTTGGATGTTGGTTTGGGCGTTATGAGGTTGTGAATTGGTTGAAACGGATGGCGGTGGACTTGGATGGGTTGCTATTCTTATCTGTCCGATTTATGATACCGCCCAAGACGAAAAATGAGTTGTGTTGGCGTTGTAAACCGGTATTTTGTAAGTTGTTCAAGAGCTTGTTAGGCCGGCATTGGAACAAGGTTTATGGACGATATTTTACTTTGGTTGGAGTGCAAGAATTTGGACGATATGGCAACAGACACGCACATTTTATTTTGGGAGTTGGTGGTGGCTTAAAGGTAGTTGAGGTACAGACCACTTTGCGTGGGTTATCTTGCAAATTAAAGATGGATGTTTGGACAAGCGAGGAAGATAAACAAACGTCCCCGAAACAGTTCGGAGCAGATATAATGGCAAAACTTGTGTATTCGGCAAGGGTTGACGAGTACATAACCAAGGAATTGTGGATAAGTGGTACAAGGATGAATGATAATTTTATCCTTGATACGGATATGTTTTACTAATGGAGGTTAAAACTATGGCGAATGATAGTAATTTGATACCGATACGAAGCGAGAGTGAAGCAAGAGAATTGGGTCGTAGGGGTGGAGTTGCCAGTGGTGAATCCCGCAGGCAGAAAAAACACTTTTCAAAAACATTGCAACTAATTGCAGAATTGCCAGCGATTGATATAGAAACCATCGCAAGAGAGTTTCCAGATATATCGGACATCACTAATCAAGACGTGATGGCTGTGGCGTTATTTAAGAAAGCAATGTCTGGTGATTTGGGGGCAATGGATAGAGTTTTGAAACTGATAGACCAGGATAAGTCGTGCGAGGTTGTGGACAATCCTTTGGTAGGATATTTTGGGTTGTAGATTTTATGCCTCTATGTTCGCACGTTGGTTTTCCAAAGATAATTCCCACAGAGTTTTATCTTTATATAGAAAGTCTTTTGCACCATCTGGTAAACCTTTAATGCCGTTCTTGGGGTTTGTTTGATTGCGAAACATCCGTGCGGCCAATGATAATGTTGTATGTTTGCCGTCTGGTAAAATTACGATACGTGAATCATTCTTTGTTTTAACTTTTAGTTGTGGTGCAGAGGCAAAAGTTAATGTTGCCCCGACGGGTATGCCCAAAGACCTGAATGTGATATTTGCACGTTGTTTTTGCAGTTTTTGTATGGTCTTTTTTTCTTCCGGGAGAAATGAGTTTTTGATGGGTATTTCAACCGCTCCCCCACTGATAACATAACCGGATAACAATGTGATGGCTTCGTCAACGCTCAATCTGAAAAATTCGCGATGTGGGTTATGTCTTAACTTGGCCAACGCTTTGTGAATGGCGTTTTCAACTGCCTGATAATTGTTTACGCAAATTGCGAATTTTGCCTCAAAGGGTTGCGGCATATTTTCACCGTGTGATAACTCTTTGCGTCGCCGCTCAACATCTTTTGATGTGCTTCCGTTGGTGGTTCCAATTTTAACCAGTTCTGGGAATAGTTCGTTCCACATTACATATACGATACCTCGATTCATTGTTTTGCCTTTTTGTGTGGGTTGTTTTTTGTGAGTTCCTTGGTTAAAAGGTGTATTTTGCACCGAGCATAAATTGGCAGTTGTGCATTACAAATGTTTCGGCCTTTGATTCAATGTATCCAATATAAATATCGGCCAAACCGTATTTTACGGTTGTCACAAGGAGGTTATATTGGACTTCTGGTAAGATGGAAAAATTATCGGTCAACGCTATGTCAAGACCAATGCCAACTTTTGCGGCAAAGGCGATTTTGCCGGATTGTAGGTATAAAAAGTCGTCGTGGTCTGTGTCCGTAAAGTCAACACTTGCCGCCCCAAGTCCGAGTATTATGTCAAAGTCCATTGTATCGGTTGCCTTGAAATATGGAATGACGTTTAGCATATAACTTGTATAACCGACATCCGCGTGTAGTTTTGAATCCCAGCCGTGGTCAAATTTGGCTTTTGATGGAGCAACATTTGCGAGTTCTAATTCTAACCGAAGAGATGGGTCACGGTTAAGGTCAATACCAAGTGCCCCCGAAAAAATTGGTCGGCCTGCGGAAAAAGTAAGTCCCTCGTTATTGTCGTCGTCGGTGTACATCGACCCGTACATTAAGTTGTATCCGCCTTTGGCAATGATATAAAACCTGGTTGGGTTGTTTTCGGTCTTGGTTTGTTCGTGCTTTGGTGTGGGAGTGTAGTAATTGGGGTAGGGTGTACTACGATAATATCCGTTTGTGTGGTACGATGTTGTTGCGGCATTTGTCGCGTTCGCTGTAAGAATTATTGTCAAAAAAAGTATCGCTCTTTTCATATCACCATCCTTTGGTTGTCGCAAAAGATGGTGCGGGGAGGTTGAAAATCATTGCGTAGAATGACCTGCGGTTTTCGGCAAGGCCTTATGTGCCACAGCTCCCCGCGACAGCGGGGGACTGTTTTAAGGTGCTATCCCTGCACCCTACGCAACGAAGTTTCAACTCTTCGGCATCCTTTGCGGATACGTATTTATGATACCCCAAAATTACCGTAAAGACAACGAAAAAATGGGTGTGGGTGTATGTGTTGCTTTTATGGGGCACTGGTGGGACAATTGACAGTACAAAGGGTAATCTTTCACAATACTGTGGAACAATAAACCTCAGGGCAATTGTGCTGTTGCGTGATATGTAGTGTTATGGAAAGTTCGTTTTATAGGACTCTGACTCCGTCAGTGTTGGTTCGAATCCAGCTGCCCCAACCACTTTTCATTTTTGGACAAATTTACCAGTGTATCAAAGGGTCTATTCAAGGAATACCTTAGGTTTCCGTCTTTTAGTTCACAGTTCGAAAGTAACAAATTTAATAGTGCCCGTTTTTGTTCAACTTTCGAACTCTTGAATAATTTACCTGCCATTGATATAACCAAAAATACCGTTTCAACGGTGGTTACAAAGGTTTTATCTGCGGCGACGTGCGATTTTTGTCGTTGTTGAAGGTCGAATATTTCTTTTTCTATATCTGCACGTTTTTGTTCGTATTCGGTCTGTGTAATACCTTGGTTTAGGAACAGGTCCAATAAACGTGATTTTTTGGCGTTGGCACGTACAATTTGTGCGTTTAGGTCGTTTAATGATTGGGTCAAAAATTCGTTTTCTGCTTGAACTGACGTTTTTAATGTGTTGACAATTTCTTGTGCGATGGTATTTGGTATGGTTAATTTATCGAATACTTCGGTTTCTAATTGGTCAAATATTTTCTGTTCGTTTACTTCGGGCTGACGGCAATTGCCCTTGTAATGAGAGCATCTTAAATATGTATATGATTTGCCGTTTGGTTTGGTTTTTGTGTCACCAGATATGGCACATCCGCATTCCGCACATCGTATTAGACCGCCAAAAGCGAATGGTATTTGGGCATATTTTTGCCTTTTACTGGCCTTTTGTTGCATAACATCTTGGCATTTATCGAAAAGTTCCTTGGAAATAAGCGGTTCATAGATGTGCCGGTATAACTCGCCCTTTACACGCATCACGCCATAATAAAATGGATTAGATAGTATGTTTTGTATGGATGATTTGGGCAGGGTTGCATGTACTTGTCGACTCGTTAATCCTAATATTTTGGCCTGTTGAACCATTGCCCCAAGGGTATATAGTCCCGATGCGTACAGTTCGAACAAACGTTTTACTTTGAATGCTCGTTCCGGGTCAAGAATTATTGTTGGTCGATTATTTTCATTGCGTGTGTTTTTATAACCGATGGGTGCTTGGCTTTGCCAGATGCCGTTATGAATGTTAAAATTTATACTGCGTTTCACGTTGTCACGTAAGTTGCCAACATAGTTTTTGGATGTAAAAACGCCAAGGTCCCATCTTGCTATATCGGCACTGTTGGATTCCTTGTGTATAACAAGGTTTTCACGTACAAAATGAATCTCTATCTTGTCCGCCTTGCATAATTCGTCTAATTCGACAGATTCCTTGAAACTGCGTTGTATACGGTCAATCGTGTCCGCAACAATTGCGACCCTTTGTGGTAATCCCTTGACATATCGTAATACTTCTTCAAACTTTTTGCGTTCCTTTTTTGTGGAACTTTCAACTAGCTGGAATATTTTTAATATATCAAAGCCTTTCCTGGCACAATAATTTTTAAGATTTTCGGTTTGTGCATCAATGGACATTCCTTCGGCTTGTTCTCTGGATGATACACGTGCCAAAAGAATTGCGTCCATTTTATACTCCCGCTATATTAATAATTAGTTTTGCATCAGTTTGTTTAAAAGGTACGATTTTTAACAATTCTTCTTCTGAAATGGCCCGCTTGGCGGCAACCATATCTAATCGGTTTTGTAGTCGTAGAAAATAACCCTGTGATAGCCCAAAATAACGTGTTAACCGTAAATCAACCTGGGCAGAAATGCCACGTGTTCCGTGTACAATACCGTGTATACAATTGGCCGGCATATCAATTGCACGTGCCAAGGCATTCATAGACAATCCCAGTGGTTCCATAAATTCTTCACGTAAAATGTCGCCAATATGTCCCGTCTCAATGTAGTTAGTCATAATCAAAGTCCTTATTTATATCTGGTTGTATTATATGTTATGTAATATGTAAAGTCAAGCGTTTTTTTAATGATAATCCACTATTTCGACATTGTTTGCTTCGGATTCGTCCCATACAAAACAAATTCGGTATTGTTGGTTTATGCGGATACTCCATTGTCCCTTGCGATTTCCACCCAATGTTTCCAACATATTTGATGGCGGAATGCGTAAATCATCAATCTTTTCTGCGGCATCCAACATTGTCAATTTTCGAAAGGCACGTTCCTGTATGTCGGTTGGCAATTTTTTTGACCGTTCGCCATTAAAAATTTTTTCTGTTTCTTTGTCGTTAAAAGATTTAATCATTTTGCACCCTTTTGTAGTTCCGGATAGTCGCACAATTTAACGGCTTTGAACGCTATCAATTCGCTTTCAATCAGTTTGAACACATTGTATAAATAGTTGCCCGTTAAATCAACCCGTTTCGAATGTTTTGATATTTGTTTGTAGGTATGTCCAGATGGCGATAATACTTGTTGTAATGCTCGGATACCGTTTTCTTTGATATAGGCCATCGCACCGCAATATTTAAGCGTATCCGCTTCTTTTAAACCACATGAACGCATTTCTGTGAAAATTGTTTGGGTATCCTGGTTGGCCAAAATAACGACATCCAAAGACGGTTTGATGAACTTATTCCAAAAATACAAAGTAATTGCTTGTGCGGTCGCTGTAGAAAATAGTTCTTTTAATGTCATTTCGCCGGGGGGTATGTCGCATTCTTGTAACATCGCCTTTATTTGTCGTCGATTGTTTAAACGACATTCCATCCGTAAAATTTGTGCTTGGGGCTTTAATTGATTGAACAGGTTTAATTGGACGGCATTATCTTGTTCAATTGCTCGGCTTTCGCTTTGGCGGGCTTGTTCTAAATCTTTGACTTTATCATAAAACGTTAATTCACAGTGATTAGTGTGAAAACGGATTGCTTGGCCTTCATTTCGAAAATCTGTGTTTCCAATATCCCATCGCCTTGATATTTTTAGTTTGTGAATCGTATTGATGACCAGGGAACACGTAGATTTGTTTTCTAATACAACGTTTTTACCGTAATGTATACCGGTAACAATGGCATTTACAAGGATGTTGTATGTGACGATTATACCCATTGTTTCCAGTTGGTATCGTAACATTTCTATAACGGTGTGAAAATCGCAATTGCACATTTCGTCAAAATTGTTTCCAAAGATTAGTTTAGGTAATGATAATTCGATTTTTAGTGCGATGGAAAAACCGCCGTGGCGTATCCTTTTTGATATTGTTAGACGGGGTTTGTATTCATTAGTTTGTTTCGATGGATTCAGAAAGCATTCGAAATAACTCCTACCACCTAAGTTATAAAAGGGCGGCTCAAATAATCCGCGGGCCGATGGACTAAATGCGTCATAATCTAGTATTTTGATTTGGTCGCACGGTATGGATAATATCACAGTGTCTATCATTGTATTAATCCTTGGGGTTGTTGGGCCTTGATTTCCATAAGTATTTTGACAAATTCGGTTAATCGTTGGCCTGCGTCCAACAAATCCTGGTCTGAAACATATTGGCCGGGATATAATGTTTTTATTTGTAAAGATAACGATTGCCCGTTTGTCATATTTTCAATATAACGTGCGAAAGTATGACAAATCAAAGGGTTAAAGGGTTGAACCCTTTGGGTTAAACCCAATAAACGGTGCAGAAATCTGGGATATTTGGATGTGGATTTTTTGTAAAAAAATGTAAAAATTAGGGACTTTGCGAATCGATTAAATTAAGCATGTCCCTTTTGGGATTCTGGTAGACGGATTATCGTTGCTATGCGGCTGGCCAATGACGTCGATGCTTTAAGGTTGTGTTCGGTCATTTTTTTTGCGATTATATCGGTCAAAATTTTTACCGGGGGTTGATTTGTTTTATTTATTTTCTGTTCTTTGATAACTTCAACCATAATGTCCATATATGGTGTGGAGTATCGGGTTCCAATTGTATCAAATACGGTGCTTGCCTGATGAAACATGCGTTTTAAATCTTTGAATGGGATATACACGCGTTCGTATGTTGTGCCATTTGTTGTTAATGTGTTTTGCAATATATCCAGTTTTATCGTATCGGAAATGTCAGTTATTTTTACAGTTTGCGGTTGTTGGGTGTTCTCTGGTGTTAGAGCGTTTCCATAAGCAATTATATCACCATCATAAATCGCTAATTTTAACTTGGCCGCAGCGGCGTAAATTTGCTCTGAATAATCTTTGTCATATTGGGTGACATCCATCCTTGTGTTTGCCATCATTTCGTATAAAATGCCCGTAGATTTATCTGGCAGTAAGATACCACGTCTGAATCCTTGTGCGTTGGCCCGGATGAGTTCCATTGGCTTTTGTTTGAATGCAATCCATTCACAGGCCTGTTGTAAGTCGCAATTTTCAAAAATTTCTATTCTCTGTTTCATAATATGTAATGGTATTTGAAAAATCGGTGTTTTCAAGGTTTTTTATCATAGGAATTGTGTTTAGGCCAAAAATGTGTTAAAATGACTGCTGAATCCAAGAGATTGGGTTCGGGGCTGTGCTAAGGCCCAGTGAATCCGGTGCGAAAGCATCGTTAAAATGATGTTATCGGTGTCTTTTGCACCGTTATCATCCCTGGCTTATGGTCGGGGAGTCGTGTGTTATAAAATAGGGGCAACCCGAAAGCCACGGAATCATTGATTCACTGATTTTAGCAACTCCCCGACCGCTCTTTCTTGGGCGGTCTTATTTTGTAATTGGGAGTAAAAAATGTATAAATATATTTTATTTTCTGTTGTAGCATTAATGACCTGTAACGCGTATGGGGCATTTGATTTTGCAAATTATACCCCAACGTTGACGGGTTTATACCAAAATGACCCAACTACATATATTCCCAGTGCGTATTTGTTCAGTTTTTCGGACACCCAACCCGATGCATCTTGGATAGAGTTTTCTTACACCACAACAGAAAACGGTATAATTAATAGTAACTCATACTATTACAAAGTAAGTTTGAACCCCGATAGATTTCAAGAATTAGATATGCCGATGTATTATTCTGGTACTTACGATTCTTTACGTGGCAATTTTGTTTCTTTGCCACAGACGGCAATCAAAAACGCAAATGTAGGGCTAATTATAGGGGATTTTGTAGATAATTATAGTATTTCTGGTGGGGCGATTTATAATGATTATTACCATACAATAGGCGATATTACGGGTGACTTTATTAATAATGGTTTTTATGGGGCAACAACCACAATTGGTTCTGTATTGGGCGGTGCCATTTATAATCAGGGGGTTATTCATAATATCAACGGAAATTTTGTTCACAACTTAACCAAAAATAATGCTGGCGGCGGTGATGGTGGGGCCATTTATACGGTTAATAATTCCACGATAAACAGTATCACAGGAGATTTTATAAACAATATCGCTTTTGGTAATGGTGCTGCCATTTATAATGGTGGAACGATACAAAGCATAAATGGTAATTTTGTCTATAATATTGCTTCTGGTGATGGTGGGGCCATTTACAATACCGGTATAATAGGTAATATTATTGGTGATTTTATTGATAATATTTCGTCTGGTAACGGTGGGGCTATTTACAATACTGGTACAATCGGCAATATAACGAGTAATTTTGTAAATAATATTTCATCTGTTAACGGTTCTGCGATTTATAATACGGGGGCTATTACTGGCGATATTACGGGTAATTTTATCAATAATGCCACAAATGTTATTTACAATATCGGAAGTATAATGGGCACTATTATCGGTGATTTTACCAACAATACGGCAAATATAATTTATAATACGGGAAGTATAAATGTTTCTGGTAATATAACGAATAATGTTGTTACGGGTAATCTAGGTGTAATATCCGGTGAATCTGGTGATATTTATTTCGTGTCGGAAACAGACGACTATATTATTTCCGATAATTATCAGGTTTATAATGATGTCAGTAAAGATATTTCGATATACCTAACCGACGGTGCCGAAGTATTTTTCAGCAATGCTGATTCTACTCATTATACTGTTAATGATGAAATTGCTGGTTCGGATTATAGTTTAAATGTTGGCGGGGATGGTACGGGGTATACAATTTTTAATAACAATGTGGATAACGTGGGTGTTGTAAATATAAATAACGGGAAAATGCTATTTGGGCATACACCAAATAATTATACAGGGACGCCAGATTACGGTCGTTTTAGCGGGACGGTTCCCACGATGAATTTAACAAATGGGACTTTTGATGTGGCCAATGGTTATACAGAAACGATAACTTTGAATAATTTGGTGTCGACGGGAAATAACAATACAATACGGATTGATTTGGACATAAGTAATGCCATATCTGATACGATAATTTCGCAAAATACAATTGAAGGTCAAATAAAATTGGCTGTAAAAGCGTTGGCAGACTTGGATTTGGGCGACACTATAATTTGGTTTGCCCAAGCAGAAAATGATTTATATCGTGTTGTTTCGGCAAACACCTTTGTATTGTCAGATATAGAAAATTTGGGTTATAATTTAAATATAGTTTTTGATTCCGTTGAAAATAAATGGGGGTTACAAAAAGCCCCTGATTCAACCAATGACCCAAATGACCCCAATAATCCGGATGAGCCGGGGAATCCTGACACGCCGGAACAACCCATAACGTTATCGGATGATATCGTTCAAATGGTCAATTATAATGTGCATACCATCAGACAAAGTGTGCAAAAAATGACAAATTCGATGCAAAAACGAGTTGGTGAAATATTATGGGCATCATCTGACCAACAAAATAAACAAAACCGCAAATATTATAACACGCCGTCTTATTACAAAGGGAATAATAGATATGGGTATAACAGGTCGTATTATGCTAATTATAACAAAAAATCAAATGTTCCAGAATTATACAATGCGTTTTGGACACGTGGCGTTTATAAAAACTTTGATGTAAAGGATACGTCAATCGGTTTGACCGGTGTAGAGTTCGGTTATGACCGAATTATCTCTATGGATAACGATTATAAGTGGTACCTTGGGGGTATGGGTTATGCATCTGGCGGAACAAGCAAGTTTAACGACACAAAAACGGATTTAACGGGATATGGGTTGGGTGCGTATACAATGTTGATTACAAAATCTGGATTGTTTGCAGATTTGGTTTTTAGACAACATTTTATCACGATGGAAAATGAAACTGATTCTGCCGGTAGCGTTGGAACTCCTTACGCAATCAATCACACCGCCAATGTTGATAATCAAAACGGGAAAACAGATTATACGGCGAGCAGTTTAAATTTAGAAATAGGTAAAGAGTTTATTGTTAACCCTAAGAACAAGATAAAGTGGTTTGTCAAACCGTCCGTCGAAGGCACATATATTGCCATATCCGGAACAGATATTGGCGATTATAAGATAAAGGATTCCGTAACAAAAATGGCATCTTTATCGTTGTTGCTTGGGCCAAGATGGGATTTCGCAAGTGGCGATAAATTCCAGATATATGGCAAAGCGGCATATACATTGGATAAATCCGATGACGTGGATGTTGTTGTCAACAATATTAATACTAAACAAGTGGTTGCCGTTAATACGACCGAATTTGGCGGTGGATTAAATTATCGTGGCAACGATAATGCGTTGAATTTATATTTGGAAGCATCATACATCACGGGCACAGATTATTCGGAAATCTCCGGTAATTTAGGTCTAAGATACGCATTTTAATCGTTTTGACTGTGGGTTTGAATGCGATTTTAAATGGAAAGATTCTGTTATAATGTCGGACGATAGGTTGGGCGATTTGCGATGGTGTTCCAGTTTTGACCATATTCGGATTCTATATTTGTAACAACGACATCCAATGCGGGACGTAAATTTAAGATATCGTTGTAATAAGTGGTTCGAAATTCGTCAATTATCGTCAACCAAAAATTCAAACACCCGAAAGGGTGTTTTAGTTTTTGGTTTTGGGGTTATGGTTGAATCATTTGCAACGAATGTTGCAAAAGGTTCGACAATGAGTAGATTTTGGAAGCGTTAGCGCACCGAAATCGTCACGAATGCCCCGCAGCGATAGCGAGGGAATCAGCTGCCCCAACCACGAATTTTCGTAATCGCGCGCAATGCGCGCGATTACGAAAATTCAGTGCCGCGCCGTAGCGTTCTGCGCAGACGGGCTATACTGGAAATTCCCGATTTCTAATACTTTCACCGAGTTCGAAAGTTCAAATTAAAAAAGTGGTAAAAAATCACCACTTTCGAACCAGTTTTTATTTTTTGGGCAATACGAAATAAATGTTTGCTTTTCTTATTGGCAAAGACTGATTGTTGGAATTATACAATCCGTTATTAATCTCTATTTCTCCGATGCCAATGCCTGTACCTGTTCTTGTGTCTTTTTTGTGTGGATATTGTGTAGAATCTATTACACGCAAAACAGAATTATTTTTATCGCTTTTAATAATTTTATCAACAAACATGCAATGCCCATTACCATCTGGGAAAACGACAACCAAAATACATCCTGATACGGGTTTATTTATAAAATCCCAGTATTTGAATACCTTTTTATGTTTGTGAATAAAAGCAAAATCTTTGCAAAAGAATCTGTTTATCTTTATAAAATCATGTTGTTTCAAAAAACTTCTTAACTCAGTCAATGCCCGTTTATATCCCATTTGCATCAAGCACCAGTATATAAAACCGCTACAATCCATATGAAAAAAGGTTTTATTGTTCCATTTATCGATATAATTTGAATGATTATATTCAGAAATAAAATCATTAAGGAAAAATTGCTTAAAAAATTCAATATCTGCTTGCATTGTTTACATTATACCAAAAAATTGGCTTAATGTAAATTTAACAAACTTGATCCTTTAATTTCTCGTCCAACCTCTAACAATTCGGCTCGCGAATTGCACAGATAGCACAACCACACTTCGCGTCTATGACGCTTCGTGTGGCAGGCCACACGAACGGAATAGTTATCGCGAAGGAGTGTCGCCCGAAGTTTTTAACGAAGGGGGACTTAGATACCCGTTCGTTGCAGGGCGGTTTTTGTTTGGTCTTATAAGGACAGACTTAGTACGGATAACAGTTTTTGAACATAAATTTGCGACAAATTTTTTTCCCTTGTATTTACAGCGATTTTTTGTTTCCCGTTTGGCGTGCGTATTGCGATACCATCTATTTTTTGTTGCGTATTAACATAAACAAAAATTGGCTGATGTTCAGGATTTTTTAATAAATTTACATCAAATTTCACATTCAATTTTGATTGCAATTTATTGCACCATTGAAACACGGGTATCACACCGGTGGCATTTGATAATTTTTTTATCTTCATAACGCGCCCTAGAACAATGGTGTTTTTATATCCGCGATTTTGATAAAAGCCTACTGCGCCGTTCAGTGAGAACAGTGCCATGTTTGGTGCGATTAAACTTGCCGCGTTTTCTGCAGAATCCAATAAACCCGCCCCCATGCCATAACCTTGATATTGGGGCGTTATATACAAACTGCGCGTGAACATATTTTGCTCGTTCAAAGAACCGGTTATAAAACCAACCATTTCTTTATTAATATATGCCGCAAATGCAAACACATTTGTTTCTGTATTCCACGCATTTAAATAAGCATTTGCAAGATTAAAATACAATTTGTCTTTTCCCGCAGATGACAGATGAGACATATGTATACGCGCAAAATCGCGACAGATATTTGCGCTTGGTGTGAAAATCGGTTTGATTTCATAATTAATCTTGTTCATTTTGGGTCTTTGTTTTACTCTATATATTTTATACAAAAAATATTTTATGTCAATAGTGTGCTGCGAAATTTCTGCACAATTTTGTGTCGCTTGTTCAAATCATATTGTTTTTTTAATATATTTTTTTGGGGGGCAGGGCGGATGCGGGCATCAGTCTTGTAATACCTTGATGCCCGGTAATTCGCGGCCTTCTATAAATTCCAGAAATGCGCCGCCACCGGTGGATACATATGTTATGTCATCCATTACACCGCACGCATCCAAGCATGCGACTGTATCGCCACCACCGACAATACTTTTCAATTTACCAAAGCGTGAATTTTCTGCAATCGCGCGCGCAATCGCAAACGAACCAAATGACCATGTCGGCATCCATTCTGCCATGCCAACCGTTCCGTTCCATATTACGGTGGATGCGTTTTCAATCTCTATCACATCACGTGCCGCCGTTTTTGGACCACCATCAATGATAACATCGTTCGGTTGAATGTCGGATACATCTTTGTCGGTGCGTGGTGCGTTTGGTTCAAACACCGGGGCAACGCCTTTGTCCAATGGTACCAAAAAACGACAATTATTTTCACGCGCGTATTCCATAATTTTTAACGCTTCTTGCACCATGTCGGGTTCGTATAGCGAATTTCCCACGGGCGCACCAAGCGCAAAATTAAACGTTGTTCCCAATGCACCACCAACAATTACTGTATCAGATAATCTTATCAATGCGCGCAGTACGCCGATTTTGGTTGAAACCTTGGAACCGGCAACAATAGACAACACGGGGTGTGTCGGATTTTTCATTGCCGCGGTTAAGTTATCAATTTCACTTTGCAATAACAGACCCGCATAAGACGGCAAAAATTGTGTCACGCCAACAGTGCTTGCATGTGCGCGGTGCGAAACAGCGAACGCATCGTTCACAAATAAATCAAATCCCGCCGCCAACGATTTTGCAAATGTCAAATCGTTTTCTTCTTCACCTGGATAAAAGCGCAGGTTTTCTAATAGTACCACATCGCCATCACGCATACCCGCCATAAACGATTTGTCCAAACAATCGGAAACAAACGGCAAATTCATATATTCCGCCACCCCGCGCAGTGAATATTTCATATCACGCACACCCTTTGGCCGCCCCAGGTGCGAACAAATCGCCACCCGCGCGCCGGCATTACGTAATAAATCAATTGTCGGCATACTGCGCTCTATACGAAATCCTTCGGTAATTTTACCGTCAACAATTTGCACATTAAAATCATCGCGCAGCAAAACGTATTTTCCACGCAAGTCAATTCCATTAATCGTGCGAAGTTTCATATTTTATCCTTTCTTTAACTTTGTTTACCGTATTGGTTGGGAAAGAAAACTTTACCAATATATTTACGTATAAATGGCGATGGACATTTGCCAGATGCAATGCATACTGGACAATCATGACCACGCGTCACAATACAATCAGTATCGTTTGATACACACGGACGCATCACAATAACCATTTCGTCCTTTCCTGCTTTGTTCACACTTGAACACGGTTCCCACTCAACCGCAGGATGTAAACGATTTGGGTTTACATCAAACGCAGTCTTATCATCATAATATACATCGAATCCACAATGGAGTCTGTTGCCGTCCACAGGTTTACATTTGCGCATAATTTCGATAAATTTTTTCTGAAATTCTTCGTTCGCCACCCCAACATTTATTTGCGTTGGACGACCGCTATAACTTTCCGTGTGCAGGTCTGTTGAAAAGTTTTGTAAAATTACGAATTTATCTGCCATCTTGGTTTCCTTTTTTGCTTTTCGCCTGATTTTTTGGTTTATAAATCTTTTAATGTTCGCGACTATTGACCAATGAATGTAACTTATTCAAGAACGCTCTTTCCTTTACTGCGGTCAATTTCTGTATTCCTTCTGCCGTTTTAATAGCATTAACAGCTGGCTGTTTGCTAACATCTTCATATATTTGTTTTGCACAATTTTCTGATATTTCCAGCACCTTGCCATCTGAATCTTTTAAACGATGAGTTATATTGTTCGCGAATTTTTCTCGGTTTGTGGTCCTGCGCCATTTAGTAACTTTAAAAACAGGTTCTGTACCGTTTATAACTGAATAACTATAGGTGATGGTGCCAAATGGTATGTCTATTTGATTCACTGTAAAGTGTTCTGTGGCCTCTATAGTGGGCTCTTGTACAACATATACAGATGGTTGTTCTAATAACGATTGAACTGTTTCAATCAAATCTTTTTCATAAACATCAACTTGTGTTTGTATTGCCATTTTTATTTCCTTTTATTACCGAGCGTTATCATGCCGAAACATCCGACCACGAACATCCGACATATTGGATTTTTCATATCCATTTTGTTTCGTATAAATATTTTCCACCGCACGTTGCAATTTATACAGTTCTTTATAACCATTTTGACCAAACCGCTTGGTCACCAAAGACCGATAATCATGCGGATCATACAAAGTGATAGTGTTCATTTTGATTTTAATAATGCGGCCAAAGCATATATGCAAATTCCGGATACCGAATACTTTTTCGCCATCTTTGGATACAATAAAACTGTTGTCCCGCTGGTCATCCATAAAGCTACAAAAATCCTTCACGTCGACCTTTGAAATGGTAATCCCGGGTTCAGACATCATTTCAATGTATTCATTTATCGATTGCGCTGGCATTTTATATCCTTTTATTTTCCATACACGCGTTGATAACGGCGTTCACCAAATAAAGCCCGATATGCGTTTTTGAATTTTTCTGCCGCCTGTTTTGATGCGTTTTCAGCGGTTTGGTATTTTGCCCACGCAATCGCAGCATCATGATTTTTCTTATACCAATAACAATGTTTCATTGGGCATAACGATTTTTCTATATAGTAACTACAATGATGTGTTTCAGAATCTGACTCATATATCTCATGTCCAAATACACACCCAGATATTTCCCATCGGTGGCTTATAATGCACGGATACCCCACTGTCCCGAACAAACCATCATGCGGTTTACGAACAGCATTCAGAAAACTTTTTTGTCGTGTTGTTGATATTGCACCAAGCGCATCCATCCATGCACGAAAACAATCTTGACTTACCGTCTCTTGTTTTTCTGCTTCTTTCTTTGCCACCCTGTATTCACGAAACTGTGTTATTTTCTGTTTCAGCATATTTTTACCTTTCTTATCGGCCTTTTGCGCGCATCAAACTGTCGCGATAGTGTTCAACTGCCTGTTTATATTCCAGGTACTCTGCCGGCAGAGTTTTTTCATATTCTTCGGTTTGTTCTTGAACGTACATACACTTATCAAATCGGCCTTTGGCGTGCATCAAACTGTCGCGATAGTGTTCGACCGCCTGTTTTTGTTCCAAGTACTCCGCTGGCAGAGTTTTTTCATATTCTTCGGTTTGTTCTTTAACGCACATACACTTATCAAACATTTTAATTTCCCAAACAAGCATCCCCGCCCCAATTAAACACCCACAAACAATAACATTTATCTTCCAAAAATCTTGTGTTTTTGCCTTGCGTATATCTTTTCTGTCTTTTTTCGCCATTTTTTTATCCCTTTTTATTTTTATCGGCCTTTTGCGCGCATCAAACTGTCACGGTAGTGTTCAACTGCCTGTTTATATTCCAGGTACTCTGCCGGCAGAGTTTTTTCATACTCTTCAACCTGTTTTTTGACTCGGTTGCGCTTATCTGTTACTTTAAATGCCCAAACATTTATCCCAACTCCAACTAAAAGTCCCAAAATAGTGGGCAGAATAATATCTTTGTTTTTTTGCCAAAAATCTTGTGTTTTTGCCTTGCGTATATCTTTGTTTGCATCTTGTGCGGAACCAGAACCATGAAATTCCTCGGCAACACGCACAGATTCCGCGGTTTCATGTGCATTTTCTTTCATGCGTTCCCGTTCAAGTTCAATTACCTCATTGTGCGTTCTTACAAACCCACAAGAAAGATCTTCCAAGTTGCTTTCAAATTCTGAATCTGGCAAATCCGGAATAAAAGATGTTCCAGATTTATCAAAATCCCTATGTGAACACGGGCGTGGAATCCTTTCTGCGTTCCTGCAAAATGCAAACGCATCATCACCCAGGATTTGTTCCATTTCTGAATCTGATAAATTATCCAATTCTTGCGACATTTTTTATACCCTTTTCAAAGCATAAACATGCTACACTTTTAGCACAAAAAGTCAAGAATTTTCGCAAGTTTCAAGGGCGTTCTTAACCGGACCAAATGTTTTTCGGTGGTATTTCGTTATACCATATTTTTCAATCGCCGTCAAATGTTCTGCGGTGGGGTATCCGGCATTTTTATTCCAACCATATTTGGGAAACCGGACCGACAGGTCCTGCATAATTTTATCACGCGTTTCTTTGGCAATAATTGACGCCGCCGCAATGGAAATTGATTTTGCGTCACCCCGAATAACCGCCATGCCCTGTAAATTTTTTGGAACACGATTACCGTCAATCAAACAAATTTCCGGCGCGCGGGAAAGCGATGCGACCGCGCGTTCCATCGCACGCATAGATGCCCAAAGGATATTCAATTCGTCAATTTCCGCCGGACTGCATTGACCGGTTGCCCAGATTGTGTTTTTTGTTATCCAATCATACGCGACCGCCCTTTGATGTGCCGACATTTTTTTAGAATCACGTATCACCACCGGAATTTCAATATCACGATTCGGAAATATCACCGCCGCCGCAACAACAGGTCCACACAATGGGCCGCGACCCGCTTCGTCCACACCGGCGATAAATCCTGCGCCTGTTTCATTTTCAATGGAAAAGTCTGCGATTGGTATCATATTGTGCCGTTAAATAGAATAGGGAATTTCATCCGCGCGAACATATTCATCTTCACTGTTGTACAGTGGCCATTCAGAATCTGCCAAAACCTTCAGTGGTGTTAGTGGTTGTCCCAAACGGGCGCGATACAGCCACAGATTTGCCATAACACGTTTAATGTACCCGCGCGTCTCATATGCGGGGAAACTTTCTATGTACAATAACGGGTCATTTGTTTTAAAGGATTTTTCAAACTTTACCACAGATCCCATGCCCGCATTATATGCCGCCAACATTTTGATGATATTGTTGTTGATGTTTGGGTGCATTAATAAATCAACAATATACTGTTGACCCAAGAACATGTTATGTTCAGGGTTATTCATATCTATGTCAGACATTTTAACCTTGTTCGCGCGGGCAACACGTTTTGCAGTGTTGGGCATAATTTGCATAACACCGTTTGCGCCTGCGCCAGACTTAGCCGCCGTGCGGAAACCGCTTTCTTGTTTTATAATTGCCAACAATAATGCGCGGTCAATAGACCATCCACCCATGGGTTCCCAATCTGGCAAAGGATATTGCGCCGAATAAATTACATCGTCATCAATTTCCAAAATACCACGGTCACGTATCACGCCAGATGCCAATATTGCCACGCGCGACATACCAAACTTGGTTGCGATGGCATTTATGGCATGCAAAGTTCTGTCTGATACCTTGGATGTCATCATGTATTTAAGGTATTCTTCGGCGCGTTCGCGGCGATTTGCCTGAATCAGCGCCAGTGCGATTTTGCCGTACCGATTGGTGCGCAGTTCGTCAATATCTTCTTCGGTGAATTCTTGTTCAAAAAATTCGTATTCTGGAACATTTCCCATCATTGTTGCCGCCAATGCACCATAGAACGCCATTGGATGTGCCGCGGCGATTGTCCAATATTCTTCGGCACGGGCATCATCGCCACGCGCCGCTGCGGCGCGTCCTGCCCAGAATGCGGCTTCGGTTTTGCGGGCATTGTTGATTTGTTTTAATTTTAAAATCTTGCTGAAATACTTTTCACTTTCAGAAAACTTTTCTTCTTTGAAATACAGCAATCCCATTGTCCACAAACCGTATTCAGATTCTGCGTCAGACGCAACAAACCCCCATTTTTTCGCCAATTCATATTCGCCATTTGTATAATATATGTACGCCAATCGCCCTGCAAGACGTCCATAATCCGATTCGCTAAGTTTCCGTTTGAACGATCTTTCTTCAAGTATGTTGCGCGCGGTCTTGGTGCTGCCACTGCGAATCGCTTTCTTGAATTTAGTAATTTTTTTATCTGTGCTGCCTGAATATGTTTTTTCTGTCCATGTTTCAGATTGTGCGGTTTCAATAGATAAACCGCCGGTCAGCATACTGGGGACACGTGCAGGTTTTACCGCGACTTTTTTAAGTTTTGATAATTTTTCCATGCGGGCGGCCCCAGGCATGTCATTGTATTTGTCCATCCATGCCTTAACCTCGGTTCCTTTGGTATGGTAAGTTTTTGAAAAATATCGTTGATACAAAACTTCGTGTTTTAATATTGGGTCGCTTAATTGGCGTTCCAAATTTTGTGCAGCAGAATTTTTTTCCGAATCTTGCAGCATAAAAATTTGGGAATACAAACTTTCGTCTGCGTCAGACAACACATCTATTTCCGGTTTGGCGATTGCCCCCCCGCACACAATCAGCGTCAATATGAACACCAGAATTTTTTTCATATGTAATTCTTCCCTCAGAATAAAGTTGTTTTTGGCAATTTGCAAACAATCGTATCGTCTGTGATTTCTGGAATAGTGTCTATGATTTTCTTAAAATCTGATATTTTTGAAAACTTACGATACACAGATACGAATCGCACAAACGCAATCGGATCCAAATTCAACAAAGAATCAGAAACCATTTCGCCGATTTGTGCACTGGTCACCATGTCATCTGCGGTGTCTGTTTCCAATCTGCGCTGAATAGATGCAACCAAGCGTTCAATTTGTTCGTCACCAACTTCGCGATTGTGGCATGCCAATTTTATGCTGCGCCGCAGTTTATCACGATCAAAAGGTTCGGTTTTACCACTGTTTTTACGTACGACTAAATCACGCATCTGAACACGTTCCACAGTTGAAAATTTTGCACCGCATTGATTACAAACACGCCGGCGGCGTATAGTTCCGCTTTCTGTGTCCGGGCGCGAATCTGCAACCCGGCTGTCGGCATAATTACAATATGGACATCTCATACAGGGTAATGTAGCAATCTATTCTGTTTGTGTAAAGCAATTTTATCATCAAAAAATTGTATTTTTATAAAAAATCAAGACATTTTTTTTCATTTTGCCGTTTTGAGACAATTTTTTTGCCATAAAAATATGGTATAATTGTACGAACGAGAGAGATTTATTCAAATGGACAAATACCTGAACCAAATTTTACTTGGAGATTGCATAGAAATCATGCGGGAAATTCCCGACGGTTCTGTGGATGCGGTATTTGCAGATTCTCCGTATAATTTACAGTTAGGTCAGAAAACACTTTATCGCCCCGAAGACCAAACTGCGGCGCGTGCAGTGCGCGATAATTGGGATGCATTTTCATCGCCCGCAGAATACAACAAATTTTCACGCGAATGGATTGCACAATGCAAACGGGTTTTAAAACCTGATGGCGCGATGTGGGTTATTGGTACATATCATAACATCTTTCAAATTGGTGCGATTTTACAAGAATTAGGTTTTTGGATTTTGAATGATATCGTTTGGGTGAAAACAAATCCTATGCCGAATTTTCGTGGTACACGTTTTACAAACGCGCATGAAACATTGATATGGGCAACACCGCAAAAGACCGGAAAATATACATTTAATTATGAAACCATGAAGAAACTAAATGGCGGCAAACAGATGCGTTCTGATTGGGATATGAATATATGCCTTGGTGAAGAACGGTTAAAGGGCGCGGATGGCAAAAGTTTGCATAATACGCAAAAACCAATGGATTTGTTGCGTCGTGTGATTTTATCTTCAACCAAGCCGGGTGATATTATCCTTGACCCATTTGTGGGTTCGGGGACAACGGCGGCGGCGGCGCGCGAACTGGGGCGACAATTTATTGGAATTGACCGCGAAGAATCTTATGTTAATGCGGCACGTGACCGCGTGGCAAATATTATGCCGATTGATTTGTCAGATATAGAAGTGTCAAAACCAAAACGCGACGAAGTGCGTGTCGCGTTCCGTGAGTTGGTTGATGGGGGGGTGCTGTATGCCGGTCAAACATTGGTCAGCCCGCGCGGTGAACGTGTTATGATTTCGTCTGACGGTAATTTGGTGCACAGTTTATATGGTCGCGCGTCTATTCATGTAATGGCGGCGCGTATGCAACATTGCGCCAGTTATAATGGTTGGGATTATTGGTCGGCACAGAAACGCGATGGCACATTGGTTTCTATTGATGAATTGCGCAAATACGTCCGCGATATTAAGACCGGTATGAAAAAAGCCGCATAACCGATTTATATCAAATTTTTTATATAAGAAAAATATTGACAGTATTCTGTTTTTGTAATACTGTTTTTGCGAATAAAAATGGTTTGGTGATGTTGGATAACAAGTGGATAATTTCAAAAAAAGAACAACTGGTTGATAAAAACGGGTATTTATATACTCTGATGTTACTTGATGGCAACAGTTCTTTGTTTGGAACAAATGTTCGTCGTATTTATTCAGAAAAAAGTTTAAATGTTGGGGATTTTTCTGATTGTAATTTGAATCCGTTAAGTGCTTATTATAATCCCGGACGGCTGGATGTTGCGACGGTGGAATACACGGTGACATATAAATGCGAAAAATCAGAATCGGTAAAAATTTCTTTGTTTGGGGGGCGTTCTGGCTGTTTTGACGCGATTATGTCTGAATCTGACTTTGATTTTCCGATTAAGCGGGGGGACACGGTATCTGTATTCAGATTTTTCCCAAAGTGTGACATGCCCCAAGATCAATCCCGATGTCATTCTTTTATGTTTAAAATTATGCAGAATTTGACCACCGGGCGAAAAAGTCCTGAATTTGAATACATTACTGATAATTATGTCGGAAATTTTGAAAGGGCGGTTATTGTCGGCATGGGCTGTGCCGGAACCATGGAAAAACCGGCAACCAAGGCGATGTTTGTGACAAGTCCAAAATTTGGTTGTTTCCACATGTTGTTTTCATCAAACCAAACTTTATTTTTTACACGTGCGGGTGATAAATTGTTGATAAAACGTAATCCGGTAAATGGCACGGCCGAAGTGTTGCGCAACATAACCGCGGATGCGATTCGTGCGGCATACATTACCAATCAAAGATAAAAAATCAGATAGGATTTATTGCGCCACCGGTGGACCGGCGGTAAAGTCGCCATTACCTTGGTTTGTAAAGAATTGTCCTGAAACAAGGTCATACATACCGACAACATTGGAACTATTTTTTGCAGGTACCCCATTAAACACGACCACGCCGTTTTTACGGATAATCGCTGTTTTTAACAACCCACTAAACCCAGCAGCACTTGTTCCGCGGGCTGACCCTATATACATACTCGTATCGCTTTCAAAATCGCCTGATGCCGAATATGATAACACGGCGGTTCCATCGCGATAAATGCCGTTTTTATTCTGTTTTATAACATAATCTGTACCGGCGGAAATTACAGAAACCAGGTTTACGGTTTGGGCAACATTCCCAAACCTACAAATCGCATTGCTTGCAAAATATGTTGTAATTCTACCAGAATTGCTACCAGAATTATTTCCCCACAACATTTGTGAGGATACGGCAGAAAAATTAATTTTTGCTTCTAATTCAGTATCAAGCGATGTTTTTATCCCCGTATCAATATACTGTGTTCCGGTTGATTCAATATATTCCAACTGAGTATAACCCGCGGGCAGTGGCTGAGTTGACAATGCAAACAAACTGGTATTGATTTCCCACAATGTGCCGTTCGGGTCTTGGTCGCCATTTTCATCAACCCGAATCAGTGATGAATTCACTGCATTGATAACGCCGGTGTTAACAGTTTCTGCGGTCACCAATGCATGAGCGTAATTTTCAGATGTGCCGTATATCGGTCTTTCGCCGACATTGCCGGTAACACTTGTACCCGTCATCACATACCCCGCCGTGCCGGTAATTGTGTCTTGTTTCCCATCCAAACCCGTCTTAACCGCACCAACCGTCGGTACACCGGTGGCACCTGAACCAAGTGTT
>CAJOHU010000006.1:43689-55120 GCA_905234465.1 uncultured Alphaproteobacteria bacterium
AATTATCCGCAAATACCGCAGACGCCGCAAAAATTGCGGATATTACGATAAATATGCGTTTGATACTCATCTGATACTTCCCTTTCCCTTAATTTCCAATGATTACATTGTAACAAAAAGGTACCTTTTTGTCCACCCTTTTTTTACAGTTTTTTTAATTTTTTTTATTTTTTCCGCAACGCCACAGATTCCGTGGCATGCAGCCACTTTTTGTGTTCGCCCATTTTTAGCCAAAACACGAACGAACAAAAAGGTACCTTTTTGTTCCACTCAACCCCGCAGGATTAGTGGTTAGTGATAGTGGTTAGTGGTTAGTAAACGGTGGCGTTCGCCACCGTTTTACGTCATCCCGCCGAAGGGCGGGATCCAGTGCGAACAAAGTGAGCACCTGCGTCGCAGACACCAAAGTTTTTCATCGCATCGCGATGAAAAATCCCCGGCGGGGCAAGTTCACAGCGTTGCTGTGAACTGGGTCCCGGCCTTCGCCGGGATGACTACTAACCCCTAACCACTAACACTAACCACTATTATAGGTAAAGAGAATAAAAAACGGGCGCGACCGCGCCCGTACTAACCACTCACACTATCCACTAACAACTCATCCCTACATCCGCATTGGCATTAATATGAACAACGCATCTGTATCTTTATTTGTGGATTTAATGATTGTCGGTGAAAGCGGATCTTGCATTTCCATTTGGAACTTTTCACCTTCAACCTGACCCGCAACATCCATCAAGAACTTTACATTAAATGTGACCGTGAACGATGCATCACCATTATATTCAATATCTAATTCCTGGGTTGCGGTACCGGCATCTGGACTGGATGCGTTAACAACCAATTTGTTCATGGAAAATGTTAACTGAACAGACTTGGTCTTATCAATACTGGCGACAGAAACCAAATCAACCGCGTTCAAAAATTGCTTTCTATCCATAATTGCAATCTTGTCATTACCCTTTGGAATAACGACACGATAATTTGGATACTGGGCATCAACCAACTTACTGGTCAAAATGGCGGCACCAATTGTAAACCGCGCCTTGGTATCAGACAATTCTATATTAACATCATCCACCGTTGCGTCTTCTAATAACTTAGACAATTCACCAATCACCCGACGTGGCAAAATCACAGACGGCATTTCCGCAGAACCCGCCGGTGCATTCATCGCACACAGCGCCATACGTTGGGCATCTGTGGCAACCGCGGTCAATTTATTTTTTCCGTCATCGTTAGAAATATGGAAATAAATTCCCCCCAAATGATAACGAACATCATCGGTTGGAATCGCAAATTTGGTTTGGTTAATCAGGTGCGCCAAATCCCCCGTTGTCATCTGGAATTTAGTGGTTAAATTACTGCCCGCCATTGCCGGAAAATTTTCCGCCGGCAAAGTCGGCAAATGGAACACCGCGCGACCACTGGACACCACCAACGAATCGCCCGATTGTTTAAAAGATATTTCTGCATCATCCGGCAATTTACGCACAATATCGTACAGCATCTGAACAGGAACAGTGATTTTACCCCCCAATGTCACATCTGCCGCAACATGTTCAACCAATTCTAAATCAACATTGGTCGCAGACAACACCAAATCGTCACCAACATCCAACTTTACATTCATCAAAATCGGCAAAGTCGCACGTTTTTCAACAATAGACTGCATGTGCCCCAATGCCCGGATTAAGACCTGACGAAACACAGAAAATTCCATTTTTACGCTCCTGTTTATATCTTATTTTTAATATTGTCCTACATTCTCTCGGGAAGATTTTATCAAAAAATGCCGATTCGGTGCAAGAGCAAAAGCGCGCAAAATTTTATTTATCTGAAACCGCCATGGATTCAGGGTTTATAACACTGTTTGTCAATTCAGAAACCGGTTCATCCATCCATTCTGGATCATTATCGTATGTTGGCGCACCTTTTTTAAGAGCGGTTTCACACGGGTGTTCATCTGCCAACCAATTTTCCAACAAATCTCCTGCTAATAACCCTACGCCCGCGCCCGCAACCAAACTAAGTCCACCTGTAAGCGGCGCCAACAACAATCCTAAACCTGTTGCAGACAATGCCTTGCCCGCGATTGCGGCGCCACTTATCTTTATATTTGGTTCCGCCAAACTTCCAGATATAACTATGGTATTAGAAACATTGCCCGACAAAGACAACTTTATTCCACGCACAGGAACTGTTGTCACAGAAAGCTGCATTTTTTCTTTGCCTAAATCAACGCTTCCATCCAACATAATATTTATTGCATTTGTTTCTATGGCGACGCTGTTATGTGTCTTGGCAAGACCATCACGCAATTTCAGATTCACGGCAAGACAATCTATTTTCATTTGATCATATTTCTTTTTAGAACTGAACATATCGTGAATACTGTGCCGCAAACTGGTCAAGAAATCCGACCCGTACATATACGCAACCAAATCAGAATGTGCATAACCCGTTCCCACAGAATATAATCGTACCGGTCCCGTGATTGTCTTCATAATTTCAGACATATTTGATCCAAACGCACGCACATAAATTTCAAAATCAATCGGCAATTCAGAAATAAAATCATTCGTATTTATTTGTTCCAATAATTTTCCAATAACTAATCCGCGACCCATTCCCCCCATTTCAAGATTCATTTGACCTGATTCTTCTATATTTCCATCAATCGCAGCATTTATTTTTCCATCTGCAAATCCGGTATTCGCCGACAACCTTAGATTATTATCGCGAACATTTAACGCAATAGCAGCATTATCTAAAGACAGATTCCGGTACACAATCAGTCGTCCCAAATCTATATTCACAGAAATTTTTTTGTTATACAAGAATTGTCCGAACAACGGCATATCTTTAAACACATTCTGTTCGTAATTTTCATGATGTTTCACAGATCTGTATAATTCCGGGAACAATTCCAACAAATTTATTTTCTTGGATGATATTTTTACATTTATATCGGGAATTTTCTTTGACCAATCTGCATTACCAGAAATTGTGATATCACTTCCGCGGACGGCAACAGATGATTTATGTAATGTCAATTTATCGTGTCCGAATCCACCCGACATATTAACATTTATCTTGGGCATTTTTGGTAAATCCAAACCCAAAAACTTTCCAATTGGGGTCACATCTGGTATATCACCCGTGACAACGAAATCTATTGGAATTTTACTGGTTCCTTCAAGTGCAACATTTGCAACCAATGTATCACCATCTGCTGAAAACGCCACGCTTAATGGATATATCTTGCGTTCAGCATTATACTTATCAAACGATGCAATGAATGGTATTAATGTTTTGTCTAATTTAATCCATCCCTTATATTCACGTTTATTATCAAAATTTCTGGCACGAAAACTAATCCGCGAAACGCTGTGTTTTTTTCCATCAACAACGATGTCCAAATCGTCTATATTCAGCATACCAAATCCCGGGTCAACGAATGGGTATTCCGATTTGTCATTATCGCTGGATACGCCGGAATCCGCCGTATAAGAATCTTTATTACTGTTAAAAAATTCGTATTCACCATCTGAATTTTTATCAACAAAAATCTTGGCATCATTAACACTTATTCTTTGAATTGTTGGACGATTGGAAAACAAAGATATTAAATCCAAACCAACCTCAATAGTTTTTGCTTCTATAAAATTTTTATTTTTCGCGCCTTCAAAATTTGGCACACTAACATCGTGCATTGTGACGCGTGGTCGCAACGAAAGTTTCCATGTCACATCCCCAGAAATTTCAATCGGCAAACCTGTGGACGCACGCAACACCCCCAATACATTTGTCTTTAAACTTGCCACATCCATCTTGGCCAGTGCAATAACAATGGCGACACCCAAAACCATAAAGAATATAAATATAACCCGTGCGATAATAAGAAATTTTTTCTTTCGTGTCATCTTGCATCCTTATGGCAACGGTAATTCCAGTAAGTTTATAACCGGTTTCATAAACTCTGGCACAGGCGCCCGGAAAGTCATCATTTTACCTGTTCCCGGATGTCTGAATGTAATTTTATATGCAAACAAAAACAAATTATTTGTTGCAACGACAGAACGCACAGACGCATCCATATCATAATCACGACCATATAAATCATCACCTACAATCGGTGCATGCAAAGAAAACGCACTATGCATTCTTAATTGATGTGTACGTCCAGTTTTTGGCATAAACAAAACCCATGTTAACATCCCCGATGCCCGCGCCAGCACGCGATATTCTGTAATGGCATGATGTGGACGCGGTCCCGTTCCGTGTTCACGATTTGGGGAATCAAAGACCCGACCTTTTAATAAATAATTATCTATCACACCATGCGATTCTTTAACATCGCCATTCAACAACGCCAAATATTCTTTGTTTGCTGTTTTGTTCTGAAATTCACGCGATAATACTTGTGCAGCATTTTGATTTTTCGCCATCACCAACAGACCGCTGGTTTCCATATCCAACCTATGAACCAAAGAAACCCGGGCATATGGGAACAGTGCGGCCGCCATTTTATCAATAGATTTTCGGATACCTGTTCCACCCTGAACCGCCAACCCCGCCGGTTTATTAAACACAACAATATCGTCATCATTGTGAATTATGTTAAGACGCAACTGTTCCAAATCGTTCAATGAAAAATGTTCACCGGATTCTGTCTTTTTGGGTGCAACGGCATATTCACCAACAGTTGGCGGCACACGCACTACATCACCGTCGCGCAGTATTTCTGTACCTTTGCACCGGCGCGAATTAACACGAATTTGACCACCGCGACACAACCGGTAAAATTCCCGTTGCGGCATAGAAGGAAAATGGCGCAAAAACCACCGCAACAAACGTGTTCCGTCTTCAACCGATGAAACAGTTATTAATTCTGCCATATGGTCTATTCGCCGTATGTTATTTTAACAACGTTTTTACCGTTGCCCGCATGGCAATTACCCGATGCACCACTTTGCTTGCCATCCGAAGACAAATATCCAACAGAATCAGACCACGCCTTGGTCACAAAATATTCGCAATCCGAATCGGACAGACCGGTAATAGACACAATAAACTGACGACTATTTGATGGGTCAACCGCCAATTCATATGTCCCACCATATGTATTTTTCGCCGACATTCCAATTGCGCCAAATATTGTGGAATTATTGATATTAGAAAAATCATCATATTCGCCCAATAATTGTCGGACACCCGTCACAATCTGTAATACTTCTTCGTTTACAGTATTACGTTTCTGTGTTCGCATTGCGGTAGAAATCATACCGATTGCCCCAACAGTGATAACCCCCATAATTGCCAACACGCCAAGCATTTCTATCATAGAACGACCAGATTCATATTTCATTTTTTATTCCTTTATTTGCTATTTGTTCATATTTATTTTATCATATCAGTTATGAATATTCAATTCCACGATTTAATAGAAAACGCTCCCGCCTCACCCGGGGTATATCGCATGTATGATGCGAACGGGGGGCTGTTGTATGTTGGCAAAGCCAAGAATTTGGCTAATCGGCTGCACCAATACATTGATATCAGCAAATTGGAATTACACAAACAGGTTATGCGAACGATGGTTGCGCGTGTTGAATGGGAAACAACCGCAACCGAATCGGATGCATTATTGTTAGAACAAAAACTTATCAAAACCGAAAAACCCAAATATAACATAATGCTGACCGATGGAAAAATGTATCCGATGTTGGCATTAACCAACCATAAATATCCGCGATTATTAAAATTTCGTGGAAAGATTTCCCAACGCCGCGATGTTTATGGTCCATATCCATCTGTATACGCATTGAACGAAACAATAAAAATGATACAAAAGGTTTGTCGTATCCGAACATGCACCGATGGTTTTATGAACAACCGCACACGTCCATGTTTATTGTATCAAATTGGGCGATGCAGCGCACCATGTGTCATGGATGTACCCGAATACGATGCAAATGTAAAACTTGCACGCAGAATATTGACCGGGGACAGTGAGCCTATCATCGCAGAATTATCAGATAAAATGAAAAAATTTTCTGAAAATATGGATTTTGAAAACGCGGCAATTATGCGTGACAAAATATCTGAATTAACAAAAACATCTATTCGCGGTATACGCCAGAATCCGTCGTATACATCAAATTCGCATGATTTAGAAAATTGGGACAAAACCGTGACAGAAATGGAAAAATGGATTGATAAAAAAATTACATACGCGGGCGTGTTTGATAATTCACATTTATTTGGAACGAACCCGGTTGGTGCGATGATAACTTTTGGACATGATGGGTTCATAAAAAGTGGATATCGGCATTTCAAATTACAAAATCGTGCCAGTGCCGGTAACGATATCGCAATGATGGCAGAATTTATTGACCGCGCGATTAAGAACAATCCTCAACTGGATTTAATTATTGTTGACGGCGGTCGTGCCCAATGGAATATTGCGCACCAAACCGCACATGGCATTCCAATTCTTGGTGTGACCAAGGGCGAAGTCCGCAATGGTGACGAACATTTTATTATGCCTGATGGGAACGAATGTCATGATATCCCAAAAGATTCAAAATTGTTTTTATTACTGCGGCGTGTTCGTGACGAAGCGCACAGGTTTGTTATCACATATCACCGTACCCGTCGCGCCAAGGAAATGACCGGTTCATGTCTTGACGAAATAGACGGAATTGGCGCAATACGAAAAAAAATGCTGTTAAATCATTTTGGTTCTGTACGCAATGTTATGGATGCAGATATGAATGCTTTGTTGCGTGTTCCGGGGCTTGGTAAATCCGCCGCAAAAAAAATATACAACCATTTTCATTAAAAATATGATACAATTATTCAAACACAAAAAACCTAAGGAGAAAAAAAATGAAATTTTTTGTAAACTTTCTATCATCGTTTCGCATATTCGCATCTTTTGCGATTATTGCTACATTAATGTCCGGCATGTACATGACAACCTTAATTTTATTTATATTGGCGGCATTAAGTGATCTGTTTGACGGATACTTGGCACGAAAATATAACGTCTGTTCCAAGGTTGGTATGATATTGGACAGTGTTGCCGACAAATTCTTGGTTGTTAATACATTTATATTATTGTGTATTATGATGCCTGTATGGTTTGTTGTGATACCGATTATCATAATGATTGCCCGCGAATTGTATGTAAGTGGTCTGCGTGAATTTATGGGCACGCAAAAGATGGATGCACCACACGCATCATCATCGCGGTTTTCATTAGGTAAAATCAAAGCATTTATGCAAATGATTGCGATTATTTCATTTTTGGCGTTATTTGTATTGGGGGCATGGGCGGGTTCCGCTACAAATGGCAAATATATCCTGTATGCAATTTACGCATTGCCAAATATTGGTATATTCTGTCTGTGGTTTGGTTTAGTTGCATCAATATGGTCTGCGTATACATACACATTAGATGTCACCAAGAAATTGAAAAAATCCAAGAAATAAAAACAACCCGCATGTGCGGGTTATTTTTTGTCCTATACGCCGGAAATCTCCGTACAGATAAAATTAAAACCATCCCTTTTTCGCAGATTTTGTTTCCGCGAATTCGGTTAAAATTTTCTTTTGTTTTTCGGTTAACTTTGTTGGAACAATAATTCCAATTTCTATGTATAAATCGCCGAATGATGATGCGCGGCCGGTCGGCATACCATGTCCCCGCACCCGTAATTTTTCACCAACCTGGGTTCCCGATGGGATTTTCACAGACAATTTTTTACCGTCTATTGTTTCAATTTCTATTTCCCCACCCAACGCCAGTGTTGTAAATGGCAATTCAACGCGCATAATTAAATCTGCACCATCGCGTTGAAACTTTTTATCTGGGCGCACACGTACATCCAAATAAAAATCCCCGGCGGCGCCACCGTTTATACCGGCTTCGCCCTGGCCTGCAAGTCGCAACCGCGCCCCATCTTCAATACCTGCCGGAATTTTAACATCAATGGTTCTGTTTTTATTAACAACGCCCGCGCCATCGCAATCAGGACATTTTTTATCAATTTTATGTCCTGTACCATTACATTCTGGACATACAGTCTGCATTGCAAAGAACCCACGCTGAACATTAACATATCCCGAACCATGGCAACGCGAACATGTTGGTGCCGGTTTACCGTCCGCCGTTCCATAACCATTACATTTTTCACATTTTACATTACTTGAAAATCTGACTGTATGGGTTTTGCCGAAAAATGCGTCCTGCAAAGATATTTCCACTTCGTCCAGCAAGTCGCGCCCGCGTGCCCGCGCATTTGCCCCCCGATTTGTTGCACCTTCAAATCCGCCAAATCCGAAACCACGCATAGCCTCGCGCAGGACATCTTCCATACCGGCGCCCCCCATATCAAAATGGAATCCGCCACCGAACGGGTTTCCACCCATACCCGCCGATGCACCGTTTCCACCGGCAAATGCGGCATCGCCATATCGGTCATACGCGGCGCGTTTTTGCGGGTCTTTCAGTATATCAAACGCATTATTGACTTCTTTGAATTTTTCTTCGGCGGTCTTATCCCCCGGATTTTTGTCCGGGTGGTACTTCATGACCAGTTTATGATAAGCCTTTTTAATATCTGCATCTGACGCATCGCGCGCAACACCTAAAACTTCATAAGGATTTTTATTCATTTTAACGGTCCGTTTATTCTTTCTGACAGAATATATAAGTATAGTTTTTGGAAAATCAAGTCTATAAAAATCTTATTATTATTGGCTTGCGCAAAGTAAAATAATGTACTAATAATAAAAGCACTATGGCAGAACAAAACTCACATTCCTATGACGCGTCTGACATCCAGGTTCTTGAAGGTCTGGAACCTGTTCGCCTGCGTCCGGGGATGTACATTGGTGGCACAGATGAAAAGGCATGGCATCATTTGCCGGTGGAAATTATGGATAATTCCATTGACGAAGCCGTTGCGGGTTTTGCAAAAAAAATCACTGTACGCCTTATTGATTCTAAAACCATAGAAATCACAGATGATGGCCGCGGGATACCTGTGGACGAACACCCAAAATACCCCGGCAAATCCGCGCTTGAGGTTATATTGACGACATTGCATTCTGGGGGGAAATTTAATAATAATGTATACAAGACCAGTGGTGGCTTGCACGGCGTGGGCAGTGCGGTTGTCAATGCCCTGTCATCAAATATGGACGTAACGATTTCGCGTGACGGGTATGAATGGCACCAAACATTTTCCCGGGGTGTCGCCACATCCAAGATTCAACGCGGCGCACCTACGCGGGCGCATGGCACTTCTATACGTTTTACGATTGATGATGAAATATTTGGCGAATCTGCGGTATTTAAACCCATTAAGATTTATCGTATGGCGCGCGCCAAGGCTTTTCTTTCCCGTGGGGTCAAGATAGATTGGCATTGTAATCCTGAATTGCTAACTGCGGACATGGAAATTCCGACTGATACAACATTCTATTATCCGAACGGGGTGGCAGATTTTCTTGAAGAAAAGACAAAAACAAAGCCCCGTATTTTGCCGAAATTATTTTCTGGTTCGGTTGATTTTCCGGACGATTCGGGGCGTGTAGAATGGGCGCTAACATTTTTAACTGATGAAAACGGGGCGGCATCTGACGATGGGTTCTTTGCATCGTATTGCAATACGATTGCGACCATTGACGGTGGCACACACGAAAGTGGTTTTAAATCTGCGATAACCCGTGGGATTAAGGCATACGGGGAAAAAGTGAACAATAAAAACGCCGCGAACATTATCGGCGAAGATGTATTTGATTCTGTGGCGGCGATTGTGTCTGTGTTTTATAAAACGCCCCAATTCTTGGGTCAGACCAAGGAAAAACTGTCTAATCCTGAGATTGCGAAATATACTGAAAACGCGTTGCGCGACCCGTGGGAGATGTTTTTGGCATCCGACCCCAAGACGGCAAATGCGTTATTGGAATTTGTTATAAATTTGGCTAACGCGCGTATTCGCGTAAAACAGGTCAAAGAGGTTGCACGCAAGACCCCGACCAAACGCATTCGCATGCCTGCGAAATTGGCAGATTGTTCCAAACACGGTGTTGCCGGGACCGAATTGTTTATTGTAGAAGGCGAATCGGCGGGTGGCACTGCGAAACAGGCGCGTGATCGCGCGACCCAGGCAATTATGCCACTGCGGGGCAAGGTTTTGAATGTTGTATCAAATTCTGATGAACGGTTTGGGAACAACCGCGAATTGAATGATTTAATTGATATAATTGGTGCGGGCACCGCCAAGAACTGGGACGATTCAAAATTGCGTTATGATAAAATTATTATCATGACCGATGCCGATGTAGACGGCAGTCATATCGCATCATTATTGATGGCGTTCTTTTATCAATTTATGCCCCAACTGATTTATGGCGGGCATTTATATTTGTCTTGTCCGCCGTTGTATAAATTAACCCACGGCACCGAATCGGTCTATGTGGACAGTGACGAAGAATTAGAATCATTAACGAATGGGAAATACAAGAACAAACGTGTTGAAATATCGCGATTCAAGGGTTTGGGTGAAATGATGCCGAATCAATTAAAAGAAACGACCATGTCACCCAAGACGCGCCGTCTTATACGGGTTGATTTGCCACCGCGCACAGACGAAGGCGCCGAAGACACCGAAAAAACGCGTACAATCGTATCAGAACTTATGGGTAAAAAACCTGAATTTCGTTTTCGTTTTATAACTGAACACGCCCAATTTGTAAAAGATTTATTTGTGTAAATTTGACTGGTGATAAATCTGCATATACACATCATATTGGTGGACCGGCCACCAACCCGGTGGATGTTGCGCTGGTAAAGAAACTCTTAGATACCATATCATATAAGCCAACAAGGGTCACACTGTTTTCAACTTTGCTTGCCGGGACGCCATCAAAGACTAAGCTATCTTTGTTATATATCTTTACAGAATACAATTTAGCAGTTAATCTTCTGCTAGAAGACGTGGTTCCCAACAAAGCAATTCTTGCATCATTCGCGATATAATATTCTGCTGCATTTCGGGAATCTCCATTAACTGTTATCGTCATTGAAGAAGAATTATATACAACGTCATATACTCTTCTTACAGCAACATCCCAATTATCTACACCGGCTATGTGGTCTAAATATACACCGAATCCATTCTTATACGATGTCGCATCATATGGCGCCATAATAAATTTGATCGTACTACCGCTTATTGCCGATGCTTCAACATCAATAACCGCACGTGTTGATTGCGTAATTTGTGTATCAATATACTGTTCCCCGTTTGATTTAATCCATTCCAACTGGGTATAACCGGGTGGTAAAACACCAATGGCATATAAATCAGTATTGATTTCCCATAATGTCCCATTATCACTTGGGTTGCCATTT
>CAJOHU010000007.1 GCA_905234465.1 uncultured Alphaproteobacteria bacterium
GGCTGTTTATCATTAACCTTGGAATATACAACGCCTGTTTGCACCAATGCGTCTGAATCTGCGGCGGCGGCGTTAAACGCGGTTGTAGTGTCCAATATTTCGCGTCCATCGTTTGGAGCGCCGTTTGTATCATAAATCACCGCATAACCATCTGTACCACTTAATTTTTCCTGTTTGCCATCAAGCGCACCCGTCACATACGAAACGGTAGTAAGGGTTTTTGAATCTGTTGCCGTCTCAGCAATCGCCCCAGATGTCAGCATAACCGCCACAAAAGTCGCAAAAATCGTTTTCAAATTCATGCTCATTGTTTATTATTCCCCCTTATTATACATTTACATTTTATCAAAAATGCCGATTCGCGGTCAAGCATAAATTTACGCTATGGAACACTTTTATGTGCTGCGTTTACATTTTCGCAATAAAAAAAATAAATTGAACTATTGTAATTCAGAACGAACGGTTGCCAATGCCGCCGCGCGGGCGCGAATGACATCGTTTAAATCGTTATTGACCAAATCAGACGCATATTGTATCGCGTTTGCAAACGCCAATGCATCCGAATTTCCATGTGTTTTAACCGCAAACCCCTTAAGTCCCAAAAATGTCGCACCGGCATAAGAACGCGGGTCAATTTTATGCTTTAACCGTTTGAAAACATGAACCAAGAAAAACGCGCCAATTATTGCCAACCAAGACTTCTTCATATTTTCACTAATAACACGCTTGATAAGTTTCGCCGTACCTTCCACCGTTTTCAACACTATATTGCCGGTAAAACCGTCCGTGACAACAACCTGAACACGACCGACACTGATGTCCGTGGGTTCAACAAATCCAATATAATCATATGGCAGAATATCACGATGCGCCGTTAAAACACGATTCAGTTCTTGCAGTGTTTCATTACCCTTGGTTTCTTCTTCGCCAATGTTCAACACACCCAATTTCGGACGCGGCATTTTTCCAATAAATTCTGCATACACACCGCCCAAAATCGCAAAGTCAAACAAATCACCCGCATCGCATTTAATGTTCGCACCCAAATCTAACACAACCACGCGCGAATCACCCGCCCCCGATGGCAACATTGTTGTTATCGCCGGCCGAGAAATTCCATCAACCGTCTTTAACGCCAATTTAGATAATGACATCAAGACCCCCGTGTTGCCCGCACTAACCACCGCGGTAGATGTGCCTTCGCGAACATCTTTTATCGCCATGTACATGGATGTATTCTGGGCATGACGGATGACATCGCGAATTTTATCCGTGCCACGAATTACATCAGGTGCATCTATTATCGTAGAATTACGCGCAACACGCGGATACCGCGCCAACATTTTGCGCAGGCGCGACTCGTTTCCAAAAATGCGAAACGAAACGCCAGAATCTGGATGTTGATACAAAAACTGATTCATGCCACCCAATGCAACCGCAGGCCCTTTGTCGCCCCCCATCGCATCAATAGCAATAATCTTTTTATTTTCTGCGGACATATCTTATTAAAAACGCAGACGGACACAACCGTGCCAAATCTGCGATAGAATTTGTTTGTTTATTATTTTGCGCCGCACGCAGGACATATGTGATGTGGACGCTTTTTTTCGCCACATGTTTTGCATACGCCGCATGGCATTGTAGATAACGCATCGTGTGAACGACGTTGTGCACTGCGAGCTTTACTTGTTTTACTTCTTGGAACTGCCATTTTGCTATCCTTTTTTATTTTACTGCATTTATTTTATTACAATATCGGACTTTTTCAAGGAAAAATTAAACATAGTGTTAGTGGTTAGTGTTAGTGATTAGTGACACTAACCACCAATTTCCTATAAATCCAACAACTGTTGATGTTCACCACCTTCGCGTGCCAATTTTTCTGCCTTTTCTTCGGCCTTGGCAATTTCACGCACGCGACGGACATATGCACCCGTACCAATCGGTATCAGACGACCAACAATAAGGTTTTCATTTATACCGACCAATTTATCGGTTGACCCATTGATTGCCGCATCAACCAAGACCTTGGTTGTCTGTTGGAACGATGCATTAGATATGAACGAACGCGTTGTAAGTGATGCACGGGTAAGTCCAACCAATACCTGGGACGCAACCGCCGGACGCCCACCATCATGAACAACACGTGCATTTTCTTCTTCAAAATCAACACGGTCAACAACATGCCCCATCAAGAAACCTGTGTCACCTGGATCAGTGATTTCAACACGACGTGTCATTTCACGTATCAGAATTTCAATGTGTTTATCATTGATGGACACACCCTGAAGACGATAAACTTGCTGAATCTGTTCAACCATAAATGTTGCCAACGCCTTTTGCCCAAGGATACGCAAAATATCTTGGGGTACCGGGTCACCGTCAACCAATTTATCCGCCTTTTTCACAACATCACCGCTGCGCACCAACAGATTTGTTCCCTTTGGAACCGCATATTCAACAGGCGCCGTACCATCATCAGGTTCAATGCGAACGATAATTTTAGATTTTGCATCTTCCAATTCAACCGTTCCATCAATTTCTGCCAACAATGCAGGGTTCGCAGGACGACGCACTTCCAACAATTCTTCAACGCGTGGCAAACCGCCCGTAATATCGCCTGTACGTTTTGCCTGAACAGGGATACGTGCCAAGACATCGCCTGCAACAACACTTGCGCCATCGGAAACATTCAATACAGAATGTATCGGCAACAAATATTCTGCAATCTTTTTACCACCCAATGACAACACATCGCCATTTTCATTAACCAAACGGATTGCTGGCTGCATCGCCTTTTTGGTGTTTGTTTTCCAATTTATAACCTTGCGCGAAACGATACCAGTTGTAGAATCAACTTCTTCTTGGAAAGAAACATTTTCAACCAAGTCATTGAATTTTACAATACCGTCTTTTTCTGCAATAATTGTGTTGGAATATGGATCCCATTCTGCAACCTTGGCGCCTTTTTCAACCGTGTCGCCATCATTTACAATCAACATAGATGCGTATGGCAAACCACAACTGAATAATTCTTCGCCCTTGGGTGATGTGACCGCGATTTTGCCGTTACGCGACAAGACCACAATACGACCCGCAGAATTCTTAATTGTGTTCACACCAATCAGTTTAATTTTACCGGCAACAGGTGCTTCAATATAATGACTTTCGGCACCACCGGATGCAATACCACCAATATGGAAGGTACGCAATGTTAACTGAGTTCCCGGTTCACCGATAGACTGACCTGCAACAACGCCAACGGCTTCGCCAACATGAACCAACGATTGACGGGACAAATCCATACCATAACATTTTGCACACAACCCGTCGCTGCAACACGTCAGAACACTGCGAACATCAACGCTTGGCAAACCAGATTCATTGATTTGACGCGCCGCAACCTTGGTCACCAATTCGCCTGCAGGAACAATTACTTCCTTAGTAATCGGATGGATAATATCATGCGCCGCGGTACGCCCCAAAACAACATCACCCAACGGAACGGACAAAGTGCTGCCTTGATAAACCGGCTTTGCAGTGATGAATTCGGTTGTTCCACAATCGTGTTCGGTAATAACGGTGTTTAATGCCAAATCAACCAAACGACGTGTCAAATAACCCGCCTGAGCCGTCTTTAACGCGGTATCAGACAAACCTTTACGCGCACCGTGGGTTGATGTAAAGTATTCCGCCATTGTCAAACCTTCTTTAAAGTTTGAAATAATCGGAACTTCAATAATAGAACCATCCGGTTTTTGCATCATACCACGCATACCCGCCAACTGTTGAATCTGATTCTTGGAACCACGCGCCTTGGAATCTGCCATCATGTAAATAGAATTCCAATTATCACCTGTTGAACGACCCAACGCGGCGTACGCCTTTTGTCCCAAACTGTCTGTTGTTTTTTGCCACATATCAATCAATTTGTTATAACGTTCACCACTTGACAGCAAACCGTTTTGATATTGGTCTTCAATATCTGCCGCTGCTTTTTCTGCGTCAGCAATCATTTTTTGTTTTTCTTCTGGAATAACAACATCATCAAATCCAATAGAAATACCACTGCGTGCCGCCTGTTCAAAACCTGTATTCTTTAACGCGTCTGCCAACATAATCATTGCTTTGTCGCCACAACGTTCATATGTTGTTGCCAACAATTTCTTGATTTCTGGTTGACCCATAACCTTGTTGACTAAATCAAACGGCATATTGTCAGATTTTGGCAACAATTCACCAATAATCATACGACCCGCGGTTGTCTTATAGTTTTTACCATTGATACGCGCGACGATTGGTGTATGCAGTGTGATTGTTTTGTTTTCCAATGCTAACTGAACTTCGTCCATACCACTGAATCGCGGCGATTTTTCTGTATGTTCGCCGTTTATCAATGAAATATAATAAATACCCAAAACCATATCTTGTGATGGCACAGTCATAGGTTCACCATTTGCCGGCGACAGAATGTTATTTGTTGATAACATTAATGTGCGTGCTTCTAATTGTGCTTCCAGTGAGATTGGAACGTGCACAGCCATCTGGTCACCGTCAAAGTCAGCGTTAAATCCCTTACATACCAATGGATGCAGACGGATGGCTTTACCTTCAATCAAGACCGGTTCAAACGCCAGCAATGACAATCTGTGCAAAGACGGCGCACGGTTTAACAAAACGGGGTGTTCGTGAATAACCTTTTCCAAGATTTCCCAAACAACATCTTCGCCGTTTTCAACCATTTTGCGTGCGGTCTTTAATGTATTGGCATAATCGCCCGCCATTAAACGCGCAAAGACAAATGGTTTGAATAATTCCAACGCCATTGCTTTTGGCAAACCCACCTGGTGCATTTTCAATGATGGTCCAGACACAATAACACTGCGCCCAGAATAATCTACACGTTTACCTAACATGTTCATACGGAAACGTCCAGATTTACCACGCAACGACCCAGACAAAGATTTAAGTGGTCGGCGATTCTGTGAAACCATTGGACGCGCCTTATGTTCGTTATCAAACAATGAATCCACCGCTTCTTGCAGCATACGTTTTTCATTACGAATAATGATTTCTGGGGCATGCATTTCCATAAAACGTTTCAAACGATTATTACGGATAATAACACGGCGATACAAATCGTTCAAATCAGACGCCGCAACATGTCCCGCATCCAACGTGACCAATGGACGCATATCTGGTGGAATAACCGGGATAATGTCCGGCAACATCCACGCAGGTTCTGTTTTAGAATCTAAAAACGCTTCCACTAATTTTAATTGTTTGATAATTGCTTTGCGTTTGGCTTCTGATTTAGTTTCTGCCAATTCTGCGCGCAGACGTGTTCTTTCATCACCCATATCCAAATTAGATATAATTTCACGAACACCTTCGGCACCAATACCAACGCGAAACGCATCCGGACCAAATTCTTCAACTGCAGCGCGATATTCATCTTCACTTATTACATCGTACTGTTTCAAATTGGTAAGACCAGGTTCAATAACAATGTATGCATCATAAGAAATAACTTGATCCAGTTTCTTTTGCGACAGGTTGTTCAACAGTGTTGCAATTTTACCTTCGCGCAGGAACCAAGTATGCGCAACCGGCATCGCCAATTTAATATGCCCCATGCGTTCACGACGAACAGACGAAGAACCAACTTCTACACCGCAACGTTCACAGATAACACCGCGGAATTTGATTCTTTTATATTTTCCGCACGCGCATTCATAATCTTTGACCGGGCCAAAAATCTTTTGACAGAACAAACCATCTGCTTCGGGTTTTAACGAATGATAGTTTATTGTTTCCGGTTTTGTCACTTCGCCGTGCGACCAAGAAAGAATTTCTTCGGGTGATGCAATCGTCACACGCAATGCATCAAATTGTTCCCTGGTTTCAATTTGTCCAAATATCTTTTGCAACATATTTGCCATTTTTCTAAACTCCTTGTTTAGTGGTTAGTGGTAGTGGTTAGTGGCTAGTGGTGGACAGTAATTTCTTACTTACCACTAACCACTTACACTAACACTTAATCTATTTTCTTTGGTGTCATTGCCAACCCAAGTCCACGCAATTCGCGAACGAATACATTAAACGCTTCTGGGGTACCGGTTTGGATGTCATCACTGCCAGAAATGATAGATTCATACATCTTGTTTCTGCCGGTGATATCGTCAGATTTCACGGTCAACATTTCACGCAACAGATGTGCGGCACCGTGTGCTTCTAACGCCCATACTTCCATTTCACCCAAACGTTGACCACCCATGTGCGCCTTACCAGACAATGGCTGTTGTGTCACCAACGAATAACTTGCGGTTGAACGCGCGTGAATCTTTTCATCAACAAAGTGATGCAGTTTCAACATATACATCACACCAACCGTGACCGGACGCGCAAATTTTTCACCCGTCACACCGTCATACAGTGTAAATTGACCGGTTTCCGGCAATTTCGCCAATTTCAGCATTTTGCGGACATCTTCGGGTGTTGCACCGTCAAATGTCGGCGTTGCCATTGGCACACCGTCACGCAACAATGCCGCATGCGCACGGACATCAGTATCGGTCATCTTGGCCAATTTTTCTGCCACATCTTTGCCATAGATTTTGCCCATAATTGCACGCAAATCATCGGTCACCGCGCGTTTTTGTTTTACTTCATCCAAAACCGCACCGATTTGTTCACCCAATGCACGCGCCGCCATACCAAGGTGGGTTTCCAAAATCTGACCAAAGTTCATACGACTTGGCACACCCAATGGATTCAGAACGATATCAACCGGGGTTCCATCTTCCATATGTGGCATGTCTTCAATCGGAACAACGCGGGATACAATACCCTTGTTTCCGTGACGACCCGCCATTTTATCACCCGGTTGTAATTTCATCTTGTGGGCGATATAGACTTTGACCTCTTTCAAGACGCCGGCATTCAAAGAATTGCTTTCTGTGGCCTTTTCAATTTCGCGGTCTGCATTTTCATTCAACTGTTTCAGTTTAATTAAATGCTGTTCACGCAATTCATCAATCTTGGCCTGAGCTTCTTTGTTATTGACAACCAATTTCTTGATATCAACCGGTTTAATACCTTCAAAGACTTCACTGGTCAGTTTTTTACCAACAAACGGTTTCAAACTGCCGACACCAGATTCAATCGTATAACCCTCAGCAATTTGGAAAACTTGGTCTGCGAAACCCTTTTCAATAATCAGTATTTCTTCATCGCGGTCTTTATTGATTTGGTCAATTTTTTCCAATTCAATCATCTGGGTACGTTCATCTTTCTTGACCCCGTGACGCGTCAAGATGTTAACACCGATAACCGTGCCTTCTTCGTTTGGACCAACGCGCAAAGATGTATCTTTGACGTTCAGTGCTTTTTCACCAAAGATGTTGCGCAACAGTGCTTCTTCGGGGGTCAATAAAGTTTCAGATTTTGGTGAAACATGACCAACCAAGATATCGCCCTGTTTTACGCGCGCACCGATATAGATAATACCAGATTCGTCCAGATTCTTTAATGCTTCTTCACTAACATTTGGAATATCGCGTGTTAGACTTTCAGGTCCTAACTGAGTATCACGAACCTTGATTTCCTTTTCAACGATTTTCACAGATGTGTAAACATCGTCGCGGGAAATGCGTTCGGAAATAACGATAGAATCTTCATAGTTATAACCGCGCCATGGCACAAACGCAACCAAGACATTGCGTCCCAACGCCAATTCACCATAGTTCATTGATGAACCGTCGGCAATGATATCGCCCGCAGATACACGGTCACCTGCCTTAACCAATGGTTTCTGATGTAAAATCGTATCGTTGTTGGAACGTTCATATTTTTCAAGGTTGTAAATATCAACGCCTGTCACAACATTACGACTGTTCATACATTTAACCACAATGCGTTTCGCATCCGCAGATTCAACAATACCACTGTGTTTTGCAACCTTGCCGGTACGAGAATCGCGTGCAACTTCGCGTTCAATGCCTGTACCAACCAACGGTGTTTGAACACGCATCAACGGCACAGCCTGGCGTTGCATGTTTGAACCCATCAATGCACGGTTCGCATCGTCGTTTTCAACAAACGGTATCAATCCGGTTGAAATAGACACAACCTGGCGTGGTTCAACGTCAATTAAATCAACTTCTTCACGCGGAACGCGGGTAAATTCACCGTCAACACGCGCCGTCACCAATTCTTCGGTCAAGACACCATTGTCATTTGTTGGGGTATTACCCTGGGCGATTTTATGACCCAATTCTTCATCAGCAGTCAAATACACCATTTTATCGGTGATTTTGCTGTTTTCCACAACATAATATGGTGTTTCAATAAACCCATATGGATTCACACGCGCATACGATGCCAAATGGTTAATCAAACCAATATTCGCACCTTCGGGTGTGTTAATTGGGCACAAACGACCATAGTGTGTCGGATGAACGTCGCGGACATCAATGCCGGCGCGTTCACGATTCAACCCGCCTGGACCCAATGCAGATATACGACGTTTGTGTTCCAATTCAGATAATGGATTATACGCATCCATAAACTGAGACAACTGACTTGTTCCCAAGAATTCCGCAATCAAAGACATCAACGGATTTACATTGACAACATCTTGGGGTTGCATTGTTGCGATATTCGGCGAAGACAATGCTTCACGTACCAATCTTTCAATACGAACCATACCTGTGCGGAAATTTTGTTCCAACAATTCACCAACCGTACGTACACGACGATTTGACAGATTATCAATATCATCAATCGTGTCTTTGTGGTCAATAATGTTAGTTAAAGTTTTCAATACCGCCAAGAAATCACTTTTAGTCAACAAACGTTCATCTTCTGGTTTTTTCCCAGAATCAATTTTCAAACGTTTGTTCATCTTGAACCGTCCAACCGGCGACAAATCATAGTATGCCGATTCAAAACCCTGACGCAGGAACAAATTGATTGCTGCCTCTAATGTCGGACGTTCACCCGGACGGATGATGTTATAGATTTCAATTAACGCTTCTTCACGATTTGTCGTTTTGTCTGCGACCAATGTGTTGCGCATATGGGCGGTAATCGTATTGTTATCTATTGAAATCAACGATATTTCTTTGATGCCCAATTTTTCAATATCCGCCAAAACTTCTTCGGTAATTTCGGTGCCCGCCGGATAAATCATATCTGTCCCTGACATAATCGGGTCAAACAGGTATTCACCGACCAACGCATCTGGCAATATACCGAATTCTTTTGATGTTGCGACAATTTTACTTAAACGTTTTGCATTAAGTCTGTCACCTTTTGCCGCCAATTCTTTTTTATCTTTTGGATTGATTAAATCGTAATTCAAACGATATTTATCCAAACCTTCAAATACAGATGTTTCGCCAACCCACATCTTACCATTTGTTTTTAACGGTATGCGTTTATAGAACACAGACAATATTTCTGCATCTGACATTCCGCGAATTGTGGTTTTGCGCGGTTCGGCAATCCATTTCTTTTCATCTTCTGCACATGGCAGGCAACGCAGCAACACAGTTGCCGGCACTTTGCGACGACGGTCAATACGAACATATATAACGCCTTTGGATTCTTCAAAATCAATCCAAGACCCATGTTCTGGGATAATACGCGCAGTATATGTAATAGGATTTCCGGCAATCTTGGCCTCTTTGGTGGTTGCGAAAACGACACCTTGGGTACGATGCATTTGGGATACGATAACACGTTCAACGCCCGATGCAATAAAACTGCCGCGTTCGGTCATTAATGGTACTTCGCCCATAAAGATTTCTTGCTCTTTGATATCACGCAAAGACTTTTTACCATCTTCGGCGACATCCCATAAAATCAACCTCAGCTTCAGTTTTAATTTGCTGGAATATGTCATCTTGCGTGCAAGGCATTCCTTTACATTGTACGCCGGTTTTTCCAAATTGTATTCAACGAATTCCAATTCAGCGGCCCCCGCATAATCCTTGATAGGAAACATAGAAGAAAACACACTTTGCAACCCCATATTCTTACGATTTTGTGGGGCAACATCTGCCTGCAAGAAGTCCTTGTAGGAATTGTACTGAATTTCTATCAAATCAGGAAGCGGAGTTTGCAAAAAACTTTTACCAAAAGATTTTCTAAGTTTTTGGATAACTGCCATGGGTTTCAATCCTTTTTTTTGTGCGTTTTGCAAACGAAACTATTACGTATACTGTTTTTTACGCCCGTGACCCGCCCACAGATTTTACATCGCAGGCGGGTTCGGGTTTGTCACGAAAACGTGACATTATTTTTGAACCATACCGGTTCGGGTCGGAATTATTTCAATTCCACTTTTGCGCCAGCAGCTTCAATGGTTGCTTTCATTTTTTCTGCTTCATCTTTCGCAACGGCTTCTTTCACAGCCTTTGGTGCAGATTCAACCAATGCCTTGGCTTCACTCAATCCCAAACCTGTGATATCTTTAACAGCCTTGATAACCGCCAATTTGTTTGCACCAACATCTGTCAGAACAACATCAAATTCGGATTTTTCTTCCGCCGCCGCCGCCGCAGGACCCGCTGCAACTGCAACCGCAGCCGCCGCACTGACGCCCCATGTTTCTTCCAATGCCTTGGATAATTCAACCGCTTCCAAGACAGTCAATTTTGACAATTCTTCAACTAATTTTTGAATGTCTGCCATTTTTTGCTCCTATTTATTTTATTGGTTTTTAATGCCAATAATTTATTGATTCTTTTTTCCATACTCTGCCGAAACACGTGCAATGCGTGAACCCGGTTCCACCAAGATACGCGCAATTGTACCACGAATTTCCAACAGCGAAGGAAGCTTGGATAATTGCACAATTTCGTCCACACCCAAAACACCCGCGTCCATTTTACCACCAACGATGGTAAGATTTGGATGTTCTTCGGCGAATTTGACCAAAACCTTGGTCACCGCCAATCCATCAGTTGCAACCGCAACCGCAGTCGGGCGTTTCATCAAATCGGATACAGGTGCGAAATCGGTATCTTGTAATGCCAATTTCATAAGGCGATTTTTAACAACTTTGAAAACCGAAACCAATGGGCGCAATTCATTACGCAACCCTTCCATTTCTTTAACGGTAAGTCCGTGGTTTTCAACGACAAAAACGCCGTTTGCATCCCGAAGCGACGACTGCAACGCAGAAATCAAGTTTGACTTTTCTTCGCGTTTCATCTTTTTACCCTTACTTCTTGGTTCATACGATAAACATATAAACCAACACTTGTTAAACTTTCCATCCGGTTTCCCGGGATGGGACCATTTCCTGTCCCAAAGAATCTTCTTTGTCTATGATGGAAATTAAGCGTTTTGTTCGCACCATCAGTCTTGGACAGAAATCTTGTTTGCGGTTTGTGACAGACGCCACAAACCACATATTTTATTTTGCATCAATGTGCAAACCCGGACCCTGGGTCGTTGCAACCGCAATCCCCAAGATGTATTGACCCTTGGTTGATGCCGGTTTTACCTTTTTCAACTGGTCAACCAACGCATTCGCGTTTTCAACCAATTTTTCGGTCGGGAAAGACATTTTACCAATACCTGCGTGAATGATACCGTTCTTTTCTGCACGATATTCAATCTGACCCGCCTTGGCATTGGCAACCGCCGCCGCCACATCGTTTGTCACCGTACCCAATTTCGGGTTAGGCATCAAACCTTTTGGTCCCAAAACACGTGCAACTTTGGACATTTTCGGCATCATATCAGGTGTTGCAATAACACGGTCAAAATCAATCTGACCGGATGCAACCTTTTCAATTAAATCTTCGCCACCAACGATGTCTGCGCCCGCTTTCTTGGCTTCATCTGCTTTATCGTTTGTGAACACCGCAACGCGAACCTTTTTGCCCGTGCCGTTTGGCAAAGACAACATTCCACGAATGTTCTGGTCGGCCTTGGTCACATCAATAGACAAACGTATCGCAATTTCCAATGTTTCATCAAATTTCTTTGATGCAAACGGACGCAATGCATCAATTGCCTCGGCAAAAGAGTATGTTTTTGCGGTATCTAAATCCGCCCATGTTTTTTGTCTTTTTGTAATTTTCATGGCTTATTCCTCCACCTTTACGCCCATTGAACGGCATTGACCTGCAACGATGTTCATCGCAGATTCAATGGTAGAGCAATTCAAGTCCGGCATTTTATTTTCCGCAATTTCTTTAATCTGGGCCTTGGTGATTGTACCAACAAAGTCACGACCCGGTTTATGCGAACCAATTTTCAATTTCAACGCCTTTTTAATATAGTAAGAAACCGGCGGCAGTTTCATAATAAATTCAAAACTGCGGTCCGTATAGACGGTGATTATGCACGGAATTGGCATACCCGGTTCTTTGTCAGACGTTTTATCATTAAACTGTTTGCAGAATTCGGCGATATTAACACCCGCCGCACCCAACGCCGGTCCAATTGGTGGCGCAGGATTCGCCTGTTTTGCGGGGACGACCAATTTTACAATCCCCTTAAGTTCTTTTTTTGCCATTTTTCATCCTTTTTTTTGTTTTTGGATTCGTGGTGCGATGTGGCGCATCTACCACGGTTTAATTTGCATGCCTTTCACATGCCCGCCGGAAAGCCCGGTTAAACCCTTTCAACCTGTTCAAAATCCAGTGAAACACTGGTTTCGCGGCCAAACACTAAAATCGTGACAGTCATTTTCTGTTTCACATTATCAACTTCGGATACAACACCATTGAAATTCGCAAAAGGCCCATCAATAACATGAACTTCTTGACCGACTTCGTATACCATATCATCTGGAACAGTACTGCCTTCTTCTACCTGTTTCAACAGACGGCGCGCTTCTTCTTCGCTGACCGCCACAGGTTTTTGGCGCGCACCCAAGAACATTACAACCTGGGGCATTAATTTTACCAAAGAAAATGTTTCATTATTCATAACCATTTGAACAACGATATATCCCGGAAAGAATTTTTTTTCTGTTTTGACGCGTTTGCCTGCCTTGATTTCCGTGACTTCGCGTGTAGGTACCAAAATTTCCCCAAAATACGCGTTCAGACGACGTTTATCAATCTGTTCACGCAAGTTCCGTGCGACCTTATCTTCGCAGCCCGTATGAACATTCACAACAAACCATTGCATCTTATCTTCCATCATTATTTCCTTTGGCAAACGTATCCATTTAGAAAATCCAACCAACCAGTGCGTTCAAAATACTGTCCACGACAAAGAAAAACAGTGCCGCAAGTCCAGAAAACACCAGAATCACAATGGTTGCACGCACAACATCAGAACGGGTTGGCCAAACAATTTTGAACCATTCTGACCGTACACCGCGTATAAAATCTGTTATTTTTTTCATTGATGCACCAATTTCCTTAATTTATTTAATACCCGGTGTCCACCCCAGAATATGGCAGGGGCAGAAGGAATCGAACCCTCATCTGCGGTTTTGGAGACCGATGTTCTACCATTGAACCATGCCCCTGAATCCACGACAAACCCGCGCATTTCTACGCATTTGGTCCGAACGCACACCCGATATTCTGACAAAGATTAGCACAGTTTATCAGAAAATCAAGCGCAAATATTATAAATATTTTGCAAATCTGATGCAAGGCTTTTTTTATTGATTAATGGTCAATATAAAAATGGATTATTTATTGGTTTCGCCACAACATGAATACCTGTTTATATTATTGCAATTTTGATTGTTTTGTGATGATTCTTTTTTTATTAAAAAAACACTTGCATTGGGTGCGAGAATTTTTCTACAATCGTTCTAAGTAAAGGGAGAATTGTACCTTGCAAAACCGCATAGAACCGTCTATTTTATTGTCAAGACTGCTTATTTTTGTGTTCGCCGGAACGGTGGTTGTGCTGTTTGTGTTGTTCATGACACTGGGCAAAATTTTTCCCTTAAACCGTCCAGAGGTTTTCTTTATAACCACGAAACCAGAAAGTGCGTCTGTGGTTATGGTGAACGAATTGCCACCGAATAATCAGAACTTGGAAGAATACAAACAAGCGTTTGTTATGGAATACATTCGTGCACGGAACGAAATTGAAAATAACACATCCACAATGCGTCAAAAATGGGGCGCTGCGGATGGTGTTGTGGCGGCATGGTCTGATGCAAATGTTTATACTGCGTTTCGGAAAACGGGACTGTATAATGCGATTATGCGCGATTATCCGGAATTTGAGTTTAAATGCACCGTTAATTTCCGTGGGCGTCCGTTGCCATTGATGAACAATAAATATACTGTAAAATTTGAATACTATTGTTCAGATAACAATGGACAAACCGATAAAAAAGATTATACAATCGTTGTTGGATTATCTGTAAACGATAATGCGCAGATAAAGTGGGGCGAACGTTTGAATAACCCATTGGGCATCCGGGTTTCACAGTATACTGTTGAAGGTGGTGGTGACCCACTGGATACTGTTTACAGACAGTAAATATATATAGAAAGGCAAGGAAAAGAAAATGACAATATCAAAATTATTTTGTGTAAAGATACCTTTGATTGGCGCACTGTGTGCAACTTTTGCGTTTAACGCGGTTGCCACAAATTACGGCGTTCAACGCGCATGGGACAATCCAAATGCCAACATGACATCGGGCAGTATTAAGCCAGGATATGCCCAGTTATCTTGGGATGCGGGAACCGTATTGCCGATAAAATTGCGCAACGGTATGGTCACTATGGTAAATTTGCCAAATGGCGAACAAATAGAAGACGCGATTGTTGGTAATGATGGTTTCTTTTCCATTGATGCGACCCAGGGTGGGCGTACGATGTATATCACGCCTGCACCTGATAATATGGGATCTGATACGAATCTGATTGTGACGGGTAAATCGGGGAATGTTTATACGTTCTATCTGCGCAGCGAACCGTCAAACGCATCGGAAATCACATATTCCCAGGTGGATGTTGTTTTGGATGGTGGCGCGCGTTTGCCGTCATCTATGACGGTGGCAAACACACCAAGTGGCGGCACAATGAATTCTATATTCAAAAAAACACCTGCAAAAAGCGGCACAGTTGGTGTTGATGGCGAAGATTATGATTGGATAAAAACAATGAAAATTGACCCGTCTGAATTCCGCTTTGATTTAGATATATTCGTTCCAAACCCAGATGACTATGTCATTGCGCCGGAACGCGTGTGGCGTGACCGTGTGTTCACATACATTGATTTTGGTGACAAGGTAATTTCCATGACCCAACGTCCGGTCGTATCACTGTTAGTAGAAGGTGGTGAATCGCCGGTTGGTTTCCGCACAGATGGTGAAGACGGCAGATTATTAATTGTAGAAGCCGTAGGCGATATGGTATTACGCAGTGGTCAACGCATTGTGTGTATTAAAAAGCGTTCTAAACCATTCTTGATTGCCGATACCGCCAGTGTTATGGCTTTGGCCGAAGCAAATGTTGCACAAAGTATGTTATCCGGGCAGTCGCTTAACAACGTGTTGTATACCGCAGATCAAGTCGCAATACAAAACGGATACGGTAATTACACAACAACACCGATATACATAAATGATATGCCCCAAAATAATGGTGGCATACAAATGAGTATTCCGGGGACGGCGCAACCGGGTGCGATGATGATAAATATGTACGGCACCCCAAATGGTGGCACATCAAATGGTCTTTCAATGTTGCCAACGGTGCGCGATACAGCGGGTGCGTATTTGCCGGGATCTAATATACCACTAATAACCACATCCCAGGGCGGTATTGCAGTTGAATTGCGTTCAGATACCAGTGTCAAGGCATTGGATGATTACTGGGCAGATTTGATGGCACGTTTCAGTGGAAATGATGGTCAAGGTTTACTAACAAAATACAAAGATAATGTGTTTTATGCAGTAGATGAACAGGGGGTCGGTGAATTGGGTGCAACATCTTCGGCGGCACGTCTGTACCGGTTGCGCATAGGACCGATGCCGGATATTGATACCGCACAAAAACTTTGTGACCAGTTATTAAAGTTCAGTGGTGCCAGTTGTCAAGTTGTTAGAATTCAATAATTAAGATGGGCGGGTGTTATGAATAAAATCGGAGAGCAATTTTCAGAATTTCGCAAAACCACACCACGGTATATTCAATGGATATTGTTGGTTGCGGCCATCGTGATTGTGGTTGTATTGTTGATATTACTGGTTGGTGGGCGTAAAGCACAACGGATTAAAATTGCACCCGATTCTTTGCCCCCAACCCCGGAATTGATTATCACACCAAGTGGACCAATTGATTGGTCTGATACGGTTGTGGGTGAAGTACGCGAAGAGGAATTTTCTGTTTCCGCAAATACGCGTGTCCAAATTACCAATATTGTTGTACATGTAGAAGGCGATACCAATGATGCAGTTGGAATATCTACAACAGACACTTGCAAAAATGATCAAAACATTATTGATGCGAATGCACCATGCACAATTAACATAAAGTTTCGCCCAGAACACACTATCAATAATACTGATGCGAATGTCGCAATTACGTGGAGTACATTTGAAACAGGTGCTGTAATTGATAACCCCAATGCTATAACACTGGTCATTGGCGCACGCGAAAAACCGACTGCGCGGAATGATGTAATAAAACCAGAACCCGAGCCAGTTTATGAAGAGCCTGAATTTTTTGAATACGAAACAGATTTTCAAAAAGATTTGAATGATATTGCGGCGCCAATTGATTTTGAACAACAAACATATGAACCATATGAAGTGCCCGATATTGCACCCGTAACGCCACGTAATGTATTCAAAAATAATTGTTCCAATTTCGCGTTTCCGGGATATAACACCGCCGGTATTCAAAGTGGTTGGATAAAACCAAAGGGCGGCGCATATTATTACCATCCATTTTCTGACATAGATTGTAATATGCCCACGGGTATCTATAATGCGGACACGGGATATATTATGGATATATCAAACCCAACGCGTAAAATTGGATCTGATTCGGAACATATTCGTTTTGTTGTATCTGACCGTATTCCACAACTTGGTGGTGGTGCAACGCGCCATGCCGTTATACGCGCAGAACAATTAACCGATACAGATATGGACGCATTACAACTTAACACGCTGGCCAAACCATCTGCGGCAAAAAGTTTAAAGAATGTGCCCGCTAACCGTATAGAATTGAAAGAGGCGAAACGGACAACTGAATTTATCGGTTATTCTAACGACAAAGGTGTTGTTTCAACACGTCCGTATGATCGCAGTTTTGTTTTGCGGCAATATAAGCCGATTCCGGCAACAATCGTTTCGGATGTTCAGGCAGATTCAGAATTGTTAAAGGGGGGGTTGCCAGTACGTGCAACCGTTGATAGAAATGTGTATTCTGATAATGGACGCACAGTTATTATTCCAACAGGAACATTAATGTTAGGCTATGTGACCGGTGAATTACCAGGACCATACAAGGCGGTTGGGCGTATGCAAATAAAATGGTATCAATTTATTCGTCCCGATGGCGTAGAATTTAATTTTCCAAAGACAGATAAACAACCTTTTGGTGCCGATTCCCAGGGTCGCAAAGGCGTTCCTGGTCACGGCAGCACAGATTACCTGCAACAATTTGTATTGCCAATGTTAACCGCGATTGTGCCGGCAGCGGTAAATATGATTGCCCCAATATCTGATGCGTTTGTAAATCAAATTGATTTGGACAACAATACAGTGGTTCAATCTGGCACGGTGCGTTCATCTGAATTGGCAAAAAATGAAATCATTACAGCGTGGAATAATGTCGCAACGAAATTGTTGGTTGATTTAATGGATAATACAACCCCACCGTTTTCTATCGCCGCGGGTACACGTATAACTGTTTTCTCGCCGGTTGATTTATTCGTGACGTGCGGGGCGCCGGGAACAGATCCACGTAAATGCGCGATATTGGCATATGATGAGGATAAAGAAGGACGTCCCGACCGTGGCACCAAGGCAGACGATTTTAAAGAAACATCGGCAGATAAAAAAGAAGAATTGGTTGGTCAGGTTCGTTCTATGCTGGTTGCAAATATTAGTGAATTTTGCACCCCAGTCAAAGATACAAACGGCAAAGAAACCGGTGCCTATATGGCAGATATTGACGAACGGTCTACAATGGAAAAACGCGGTTATAATTTTAATACTGTTGATTTCTATTGTCGGTCTATGGGAACATACGATGCGATAAATAATGCAAAGCAAAAAGCATTATTTGAAAATCAGCAACAGCAAATGGCAAATATTAAAAATTCTGAGGATAAAACCGCATATAATGAACAAATTTTGGGATTAAAATATAACGCAGATGGTTCTATACAAAATCCATTTAACAATAAATCTTCGGGTGCGGGCGCATCAAATACCACCCAAGAAATTTCTGTTGTCACGTGTGATGGTGGCGTGGCACCCGATATGAATGGGTGCTGCCCGGGTGAAACATACACCGATATGGGGGAACAAGGATTTAATTGTTGTCCGAATGCCGGTGGTGATTGTTTCCCACCAATAGAACTATAGACGGGCTTTGTAATTTTCACGGGGTCGCCAATTAATGGCGACTCTTTTTATAAACCAAAAGGATAAAATATGACATAAATACACTTTCTGATGGGACCATAAATATTGGCGACGCAAATATTGCGTCGTTTTTTTTATAACTCAATAAATTGGCGCGATTCGCAATAAACATACGCAAAACTTTACACGAATCGCAAATCTGCACACGATTTCAATTATTGGTTGTAATTGTTAACTTGGTCTATTACATAATCTATAAAAAATCAAGAACGTCAAAGAAAAATAGAATAACAAGGAGAAAAAATTATGACGGAATTACAAGCACAATACACCCCAGATAAATTTCAAAATGCTGAACAAATGTGGTTTTGGTTTTTATATTCTAAATCTGTACGCAACGACATTGGGCGCAACAATGGTCGTGATGCAACAAGGCGTGTATGCGAATTAGTAGATGTAGAAACATTGATTACCAAACTTTATTTATCAGGAAAATTAACCGATGCACATTTGTCTGTTATGAAAGAATTTGGCGACAGGTGCCGCGCCCCACACCAATACATATGGCGCGAAAATCATGCCGCCGCAATTTGGAACAGTGCAATGGATATACTGGATACTGCGGCACGTGAAAAAGGATGGATTGAATAATAAGGGAAAGACAATGATTATAATTGCATTTGCACCTAAATCTTCAAAGATTTTACCAAACATATTTTGTAAGAATTTTAAACACTGCGCAATCATTGTGCGCGACAAACAAGATTTCATTCTGTACCAATTTTCCGGACATAACCGCGTCACAAAAATTATTATCCGTACGCGCGACATCCGTATACTTGGGGCGCACGGTTGGCGTTTTATCTATATGCCACGCGAAATAAAATCTGGGTTTAATCCAAACCGCGCATGGACGTGTGTCGGTATGGTTAAAAGTGCGATTGGTATGCGCAGACCACTTATACAGACACCTGATAGATTATATAAAAAATTGTGCGATTAAACAATCCTCACACTTCTGTGTGAGGATTGTTTTACTTTTTACTAAGTTGCTTTTTTATTACGTATGTCTGGAATATGCCGAACAGATTTGACACAGTCCAATACAACACTAATCCTGCCGGCATCCATGCGAACATTATTGCGAAAATAATCGGCAACCATTTCATCATGCGCCCTGTTGCCGCGGCAACATCACCTGCCGGCGCATTTTTCTGCTTGTGACTTGATTGCAAATACTGTTGCAACCACATTGTTGCGCCCATCAAAATTGGCAATATAAAATACGGGTCCATTGCCGCCAAATCATGTATCCACAAGAAATGCGCGTTTCGCATTTGAACAGATACCAACAACGCCTTATACAACGCAAAGAAAATCGGAATCTGAATCAACATAGGCAAACACCCCGACATTGGCGATGTCTTATGCGCGCGATACAAATTCATCATTTCTGCCTGAAGACGAACTTTATCGTTTCCATAAAGTTTCTGAATGCGTTGCAATTCCGGCTGCATACGTTGCATCGCGATTGATGAAGTATATGATTTGCGCGTCAGTGGCCATATCAATAATCTTAATAATATGGTAAGCAATATAATCGCAACACCATAATTCATTACTAATTCATTTAATATGTTCAGCATCCACAACATCGGGCGTGCCAAGAACCAAAACCATCCATAATCTATTGTTTCACCAATATATGGAATTGTTGTTTCTGCTTCGTCCAATATGGTTTGATCGCGCGGCCCGGCAAAAATTGTTGTCGTGAATATGCCAGTGCTTTTTGGCGCGACATTTATTGGTGCCGCAGACGTGTCCGCCATATACTTATCAGACAACGATTTCACACGCATTGTTTGATCAGGTGATTTCATATTCGCGATTGTTTGCCAATATTGGTCTGCAAATCCAATAAAGCCATTCGTTGTAGAATATGCGTGCGATTTTTTTGATATACCCCGCCAATCAACATAACGAATATGCGAATTTGTATTTGTGATTGCACCAGTCGCAACCCCCGCAGATGATTTAGATTCCGCCGAACGCACAATACGCACATATGGCGCAAAACTTAATTCGCGATTCGTTTTGTTTTCAACGGTATCTGTGATTGTGATAATATACCCAGACGTATCTATGGTGCGTGTAAATATCACGCCATCTGAATTTTTCCACAGCATTTTATTATCAGAATTGCGCCAAGTGGTTTTTATATCAGGTGCGGTTGTACCCGTCGCATTTAAACCAATTTCTATAAAATCACCGTCTTTATCCAACAAGGTGACACGTGACGCATCGTCTGCGTGCGGAGTCGCCGCGAAATCTGACAGCGCAATCTTTTCAACACGCAAACCACGAACATTCGCAACAATCTTGTCCGAAGAAATTTCCCGTGTTGGAACATTTGATACATCGGTTGAAATCATCGCGTTTTCCGCATCTGTAGGTACCGGGATATCAGATGGTTTCATCCATGCACTGAATAACCACCATGTTCCCATAAATATAATTGCCCACCACAAAAATCCACCCATGCGTGATTTAGGTTTATCAGCCGTCGCCGTACGATTCGCGTTCCACATATTAAACCCAGAATTATTATCCAAATATTTAACCATTCATTTACCCCTTTAAATTGTTCAAACAACGGCGACGTGCCAACCACCAATTTAATATGTACAAACATACACCGATTGTTATAAAACTGTCTGCGATATTGAACGCCGGCCAATGAATCGCCCCAACATGAAAATCCAAGAAATCAATAACTGCGCCGAAACGAATACGGTCAATTAAATTTCCCAACGCGCCACCAGTTATTAGTACCAGTGGTGCAACCTCGTACGATTTTGCGCGACACAGCAACCAATATAACAACAACGCAATTATTATTCCGGTGGCAACAATCATTATTATTGGCGCGTTATCGCCAACAGTGCGGAACAAAGAAAATGCCGTTCCCGGATTCCAAGTAAAAACAATGTTAAAGAAATTTGTCACATGCGCCATCAGATATGGCACCGGTACCACAGACCACGCCGCCCCCGAAACAAACGCCGAACCAGTAATAAGGAACAGCAATACACCTTTGGCAATTTGATCCAATAAAATGATTCCAAAAATTCCGAACAAGATTTTTGATATGCGATTCATTTTTTCTTTCCTTTTTGAATATGGAACAAATATAACAATTCACATATATAAAATCAAACATAAAAATAGTGGTTAGTGGTTAGTGATAGTGGTTAGTGATAGTGTTAGTTTCCACTTCGCCAAGGCTTCGTGGAACATGGTTTACAAAGCAAAGTTTCCGGGCGGTTGAATGGAACAAAAAGGTACCTTTTTGTCCACCCTTTTTTTACACTTTTTTTAATTTTTTTTGTTTTTTTCGCAACGCCACAGATTCCGTGGTATACAGCCTGTTTTTGTGTTCGTATATTTTTGACCAAAACGCGATATAACAAAAAGGTACCTTTTTGTTACAATGTAAGTATTGGAAATCCAGGGAAAGGGGAATATCAAAATGACACTTAAACACATATTTGTTGCGATAACGGCGGTTATGCTGGGGTTTGGGGCTGCGGTTGGTGGCACGACATTAACCAGTAAAGATTACGTTGATACGGCGGTTGATGGCAAACAACCAAAAATTACTGGTACGAACGGGAATTTGGTGACGTATGGTGCGTCTGCGGGTGCGTATGGTCAAAAAGCAGTGGCGACATCGGTTGGTTCGGATACGACGGCGACAACAATACCGACGACTGGTGCGGTTGTTAAGGGGTTAAATGGTAAACAGTCGGCAATACCGGCGGGCACATCGGGTAATTTGGTGACATACAGTGGCACAGCGGGCACAGTTGGTTCGGCAATGGTATATAAAACCAACGCCACATACGCCAGTCAGACATCTGCATTGGTCCAGGCGCAGCATGTAAATACGGCAACAGCAAATGCGTTTAATGCGGTTATGACGTGTAATGCGTGGGACCCGGATGTCCCGGTTGCAGACAGGACAGATGAGAATTGTTGGTTATGGAATGTGAACCGTTTATCTGGGACGTATGTACCGGGTGCATAGGGAGGGGTAAGAGATGCGAAAAATATATTGCTGTTTGGGGTTAATAATAACATTGCCTGCGTTTGGTGAAAACCTTGCCCTTACTACATTGGAATATGTAGAAGATGTATTGGACGATTATCAAGACAAATTCCCTGCGGTAAACACTGATACATTGGTGACAATAGATTCAAATGAATCTAATGGTATAAAAGAAATGCCGATAGTTGATACAGTTGGCACCGACCCAGATGATGATGAGCATGTACCAACGACGGGTGCGGTTGTGACGGGACTGAACGGGCGCCAGACGGCAACGGTAAATCTGTCCAACCAAAATGTGGTGACATACAGTGGCACAGCGGGCACAATAACCGCAACGCCGATATACAACAGTACGACGAACACGTTTGCGAATGGATTGGTGACGGCGTCTACATTAAACAGTGCGGTCAGCGATGCGGCGAACAGCAAGGTGACCTGTTATCAATATGCCACGCCCGGCGACACCACGAGTGATTGTTTATTGTGGCAAATAAACACAACCCCAACGGCGCCATTAACAACAACGGTGAATCTGCCTGCGAATGTTGCGGGAACGGCATATTGCCGTAAAAGTCACAATAATGAAAGTAATGGCCAAGGCGGTTGCCCTGCGGCAACATATAATGCATTAAATAACGGTGAATGGGCAACGGTGTTCAGTTATGGCACGGTCCGGGGAATAAGTATGTGCACAAATATCAGCGGCAGTGTATACGCCAGTATCCCCACGAATCAAAGCGGAATCCAGACAGCGTATGATAATTGGGTAAGTTCGGGTCGCCCGACGGCAACATCATCATTTGCGGATGGATATTGTTATTGCAAAGTGACGGATCCTGTATTTTCTGCGGCGCGTTGGGTGTTTCTGTACTCGCGCGCCGTCTCCGTCTGTGCGGACTACTGTGCGAGCAGCTGCGCGTCCAACGCCCAGAGCAACGCCGTTTTCCGGGGTGCACTGTTTAGTGGCACGTCCGCACAATAATTATGAACGTCTGCGCTGATTACGCGCGCATCCGTTTGGTACAAATGTCGCAAATTGCGCAAGTGTTATACCCGTGGCATTCAAAACGCGTGCAATGGTATATGTTGACGGCCAATGTGGTGACCCATCGCGATTCACACGTTTGCTTTTATTAAATGTTGTTGAATCCAGTCCAGACAATCGCGCCAGTCCAGAACAAGAAACCTTTTTCCACCGCGCCAAATTAACTATGCCCATCCATAAATCTTCATGTGTCATAATCATTTCCCCATTGTTTGTTAAAAGATTATGAATACATTCTGAATTACAATATGAACAAAATCAACAAGTTCTAATAACAAGAGAACACAGTAGCAAAAAACCAGGCGTTTTACAGATTATATAATTTTGAAACGAATCGGATTTAATTCTTTATCCCGCCATTTTTGCCATGAAATCTGCGTGAATTTTTTCTTCGTCTGGTGATACAGGAAATTGCCGATATGGGAAATCGGTGCCAATCTTTGGATGTTTCAAAAATGCCGCGTGTTGTTCCGCCATAATATCAGAAATTTTCGGTGCAGGTGCAGTGTTTTCCAGTTCAATATAAACCTTGGCCAGAATTTCCGAATCAATCAGCGCCCCATGTGCGTCTGCACGCGCATTCAACGATATACCAAACCATTTCGCCAATGCATCCAGCGTATAACTTTTCGGACCAAACACACGGTTGCGCGCGATAACCAATGTATCCATTTGTTGTTCACGCGGAATCGGCGACAGCCCCAGCATTTCCAATTCGTGATTCACAAATGGAAAGTCAAAGTCCAATCCATTATGCGCAACAACCGGCGAATCGCCAATAAATTCCAAAAACCGCGGCGCAACCACAGACATTTTCGGTTTGTCATCCAAAAACGCGTTAGAAATTTTATGAACCATATATGTTTCGGGCGGAATAATTTTGCCTTCGGGATTTATATATTCGTGAAAAGTATTGTCCGTGATTTTGCCGTCTATGACCTCAACCGCGCCAATTTCAATACAACGGTCACCGCGCATATACTCAAACCCTGTTGTTTCAATGTCAAAGCAAATTATTCGGCTCATTTTTTCCCCGCAAGTTTATTCTTTTGATAAAAAAATTTTATGATATTATAATGTAATGATGAATTTAATGCTAGGAAATCTTAACACAGAACAAAAAAAAGCGGTCATGGAAACCGAGGGTCCGATTTTGGTGCTGTCTGGCGCTGGGACCGGGAAAACCCGCGTGTTGGTGACACGCGTGGCGTACATTTTGGCAAATAAATTGGCGGCACCATGGCAGATTTTGGCACTGACTTTTACAAACAAAGCCGCAAATGAAATGAAAACACGAATCGCCAATACGCTGGCATCGGGTGATGACGCGTTTTATGCGCGTGATTTATGGTGCGGAACATTTCATTCAATATGTTTGCGAATATTGCGTGCGAACGCGATGCGCACGGGATTAAAGTCTGACTTTATAATTTTTGGCGAAGACGACCAAAAATCTGTCTTGAAAAACGTCTTCGCAACCATGGGCATGGATTCCAAAGAATTTGACGCGTCTGATTGGGTGGAAAAAATATCAAACATCAAAGACCGCGGACGCAACGATAATTCTGATTTGGGTGCGCGCACAAAACAAATATTGGATAATTATAATGCAGAACTGCGACGCCAAGGTGCGATTGATTTTGGTGATATTATTTTGTTGGTGCTGGATTTGTTTGAAAAAAATCCTGATATACGGGAAAAATATGCACAACAATTTAAATATATTATGGTTGATGAATTCCAAGATACAAATGCCGCACAAATGCAATTTCTAAAATTACTAACACGCGGAATAGACAATCCAAATATTTGCTGTGTCGGCGATGATGACCAATCTATTTATTCTTGGCGCGGCGCCGAAATAAAAAATATTTTAGATTTTGATAAAACCTTTCCGGGCGCGAAAATTATTCGTCTGGAAACAAATTATCGCAGCACAGGAAATATACTGGGGGCGGCAAATTCATTGATACGACATAACAATGGACGATTAGGCAAAGATTTACACCCGGCGGATGAAAAGTTGATTGGTGAACCAGTATATGTTCTGACCGTGCCATCAAACTTTGATGAAGTCAGATTGATTTCTGATACAATTTCGCGCTATGCCAATGGAAAATATTCTGATTTTGCGGTGCTGATTCGTACCGGTTCATTGTCGCGTGGGTTTGAAGAAGAATTTGCCACGGCACGAATACCATACAGATTAATAGGTACAACAAAATTCTATGACAGAATGGAAATCCGCGATGTTATCGCATATATACGATTGTTAATTCATCCATCAGATGATGTTTCTTTCGCACGAATCATCGCACGTCCGCGGCGCGGTTTCGGTCCGTCTGCAATTATGAAAATGCGCGCAGCGGGAACATCATTGATGGACGGGCTGCGTAAATCTGGGTTTGGTGGCAAACAAGGAATCGCCGCAAAAGAATTCTTGGACGCGTTTGATTTTAATTGGCAAAGTATGACCCCAAAAGATGTCGTCACAAAATTATTGCAAGATTCAGGATATATGAAATACTGGCACGATTCAAAAGACCCGGATACCGAAGAGAGATTATCAAACATTCGTGAATTGATAACCAATGTTATTGCGACATATAATACTTTGCCTGAATTTCTGGAACATGCGGCATTAATGATGACTGATGAAAATGATTCCGAAATGTATAACGATAATAACGCAGTAAGCATTATGACAATTCACGCCGCCAAAGGTCTTGAATTTGATACGGTATTTTTACCGGCATGGGAAGACGGAATTTTCCCGAATGATAAAGCAATCAAAGAAGGCGGTATGGAAGAAGAACGCCGGTTGGCATATGTCGCACTAACCCGCGCAAAGCGGCGCGCAATAATTACCAACACTATGTCGCGCGTTATTTTCGGATCACGACAATATTATTCGCCTGCACGATTCATCGCGGAAATGGATGGGCGGTATCTTGACTTTGGGGGGCACGCGCCAACATATAAAAATAAACCTGTGAATTCATATAACCCATCACACTTTAAACCAATAAATAAATCTATGGTTGGTAAATTGGTCAATCATCAAGAAATGGGACGTGGCGTTGTTATTGAAGAACATGATGACATATTAACAATCGCGTTTAATAAAACAGGTATAAAAAAAGTATCGCGCAATTTTGTTAATGTAATTGATAAGTAAATTATTTTGTTTTTAACGCTTTGATGAATTCTTCGGCTTTTTTCTTGGTGCTGTTGTAAACTGTTTTCAAATCTTTCTGTAAATTACTGCCGATTGCATAATCAACCGCGCCCCCAATAGATTTTGCAAATTCTTCTGTGTGCGCAGCGATATACGCAACCAATGCCCCCGTCAAGATTAATGTAATAACATCGCCGTTCAAAATGGTTATAATGTGGGTCTGAGAATTCAAAGAAACCGCAGATGCCAACAGCGCGCCCGCCACAGATATTATAATAGACAAAGAAATAAAATAAATTGCCGCATCAACAAACTTTTTTATTTGCGATGAAAGGTTTGATGTATTGAACAGTCCTAAAAATCCGTTATATATGTCGCCGGCAATTCCTTTGTATGATGTTTTGTTTACTGTTTCGGCAACCGCAGTAAACGGCAAAAATATTATCACTAAAAACAAATCGGCAATAACACCGAACGCAACAAACAAGAACTTATATGCAGTATATAAAAACAACCCAACAAAAACCAATCCAAGTAGAAAAGTAAATGTACTGACCCCAAGTCCGGATAAAACCAATGACCATCCATACTTTATTGCACCGTAATAAAACCCAGACAATCGCGCCGGAACACATATTATATTCGCCGCAAAATCAGGTGTCATTATGGTTGTGCCCGACATATGTGATGCCGCGTACGCGTGAATAGACGGACAATTATTATCCAATACAAACCCACCAACAGATGTTGTCGCGTTTAAGATAAGATTTGATACATACGAAGAAAACCCAAATATTGGTCCCATAATAGTGCCAAAGAACCATTGAATACCGCCACCCAACAATAACACCCAAATTGCGACAATGGCGCCCTTTTTGGCGATTTCTTCAACAGTTGGCATTGCACGAGTTTTGTTATCGGTGATAAGTTGATACGCCTGCAACATGACCCAGAATATAAACGCAACAACCAAAAATATGTTTATAAATTTTACCAAAGAATTATCCAAAATGCGCGCAATGTAATCCAATGCACGGACAAACGCGATACCAAGACGCGCCTCAATCGGAACGCCTGTTCTGATATATTCTTGCCCGTATTCAGATTCAAAATCATTCAAATCTTGGCGCACATTTTGTAATACTGTGTTTTGATTATGCTCGGTTGCCCATGTTCCAAAATCACCAATATCACCAGTGACTAAATTCCCGGTATCCAGTGCGATAGATTGATGCACCGCGAACATCGCTGTAAATGCAACCAACACGATTGATAAAAATCTTTTTATAATTTTATTCATCATTTTTTTATCAGTTTATCTGCCCATGTCTGGGGTTTCTGCCATGTCATTTTTGCCATTTTCTTTAAGTCTGTTCCAAAATCATCCGTACCACCCGCGCCATCAGATTTTCCAAAAGGTTCAAATGACGGAACAGATGTAATCAATTTATCTATGCGTGGATTCAATATGTAAAAGTATATCAAAACCAAACCTGCCATTAAAATCAAAAATCCGAATCCATCACGCATAAAATCAAACGCGCCCGGATACCGAGATTCAACAACAGTCTTTTGTCTAATAAAGCAATTTTTGAATACATCTTTATCAATATCGCCATTAGCGTTTGTAGATTGTGCTTCGCATAACGCAAATGTGTTGCGTACAGACAAAGTTTGTTCGTCTGTTATTTCTTCCGCGCCCAACAGCGGTGGGAACAGCCCTGCCCCGCGGAATATTTCGTTCCCAGAAAACACCAATATTGCGAAAATAATGACAACCTTTAACGATATCCCTATCACTTTGATTGCAGAATCAACCAACATGCTGACTGATTTTTTCAATGCACGAGATGCCAATTCCCATGTCTTTTCAAACGCAGATGCCGCCACAATTAATGGCAAGAATATCACCAAAAACACTAATTTGAATATAATAGATAATAATTGGAAGAATAAATTGAACCCCATTACAACAAACATTATTACAACCAACAATCCTGCAACCCATGTGAACGCACCGCCACCAATTCCCATCCACGCATAATTCATTAATGCAAAACCACCCGCCGCGCCTGCCAACATAACTGTGTTGATATTTCCAACAATACACATAAATGAATTTGCAATTGGCGCCATCGGATTATTTGCGTCAAATTTTTCCGGGACACATTTTGTCGCACTGGAAACATTTGTTGCCGCCATAGACAATTCTGTTCCCAAATACATGACTGGCGTTATGGTCACGTTTGACAGGGTCTTTATAGATGATATTCCACCCATACCAAATGCACCAATCAATGCGCCTATAATCATCACTCGTGCACCTTGACGCCAAAAAGTATCAAACCACGGACCAAATTGTAATTTTTTTTCTTTGGTATCAAACGCAGTCGTTTCATTCATTGCTTTGTTCATATATTTTATCGTGTGAATTATCATAAATATGCCAAACCCAAAAATCATCAACACCCACAGATTATCTAAAATCGCATTCCAAAATAATTCAGATGCGTTACCCAACACCACAAACAAATCATTTACATATCCGCATAAAAAACACCCATTCGCAGATGCGATATTTCCATCTGTTGCACCAATAGATTTAAGAAAACTGTCCAAACTTATGTATGTAATAGATACATTTTCCAACGACGAACTGACATACCAAATGCCGACACCCAACGCGATTGCGCCGATAATAAAACGAACAAGATATCCAATCAATAAAGTTTTCATGGTGTTGTACCGCCCGATGCGCCTGTTGCGGGTGCGCCACCCGATGGGGCGGCGCCACCGTTAACTATTTTTGAACCCACGCTTTTAATTCCGTTTGTGATAAACCCAACCAATTTTTCTGCGTCATTTGCCATCCCTTCACTCATACTATTTTCGGACGAAACACCGAATGCATCAAGTATCATTTTTGATATTTTTGGAATTTGCTTATACAGATAATTTACAACATATAACAACGCTATCATTCCAACCAGTGTAATTGATGCCAAATTATCATCCATCAGGTCAGATTCAAAAACCGCCCCCGATGTAATCGCGTCCATCAATTCTGATACAGATATTCCCGCATCAGAAAAGAACCGCGCAATTATCACCATTATTACAATGTATGTTATAACAGACGCCCCCAATGCAACAATGGAATTAATAACTTTCTTTATCTGATTCGCACCAAGTCCATTTCCCAAAGACGACATCCATTCAGGCATATCACCGCCGCGGAACGACATCATCATCAAAGAAATCGGAAACAGAAATGCAAACATAGCCATATTGATAATTACATCAACAAAGTAAAAACAGAAACGCAAAAATAATTTAAGAAATCCGTACAACAAATACAATCCTATGCCGAAATATATTATGTGCCTGAATATCGCGCTGATGGTCGGCATTTCACGCCAAGTAAAAGATTTATCTATGATTGCGATACCCAATTTCATGTACGATTGGAACAAAACTATTGTCGTCTTCATTATGTTCACAATAGTGTCACGCAATTCTGAACGATAAAAACCGTCATCAGGAATTTCTTGCAGTGGCGCACTTTGTACATGCTCATTCACAAATTCTGGCGTGGTTTTTAATATTGATTCCGTATACAGCAATGTTATCTTTGCCACAGGTTCAAATGTCACACGCGTCACAAAACGCGGCACCCCAATACCAAATCCCAACAACACCAAAACAAACAAAGAATTTATAACAACACGAACAACTGTTTTAGTATACATCTTGTCAGATGTATCTGGTTTTTTGGGATTGACTGTGCGCCACACCGCCCATATTACATAGAATATAAACAGCACCGCAAAAATCGCAAAGCATATATTGGCAATTTTAACATAAACAACCGCACCCGCGCCGGACACCACGCGGAATAAATTATCAAAGACATCACACCCCCAACATTTGGCAACATCTTCAACAAGATTGTTCATAAAATTGTTCATTACTTAATCAGCCCCATTACTTTTTTAATTGATGTATACGCGTTCTGCGCCCATTTTGTTGCACCCTTGAAATCACTTGATGCTTGTTTATACAAGTCGTCCATGCCTGATGCGTATTGTTCCAACTTCTTCTGTGTCATATCAAAAATCGCCCGCATCAAAAAGAATGTCAACAACGCAGACAACCACAACAAAGAATGCCCACCAAAATTTACCGCAACAGCGTTTACTGTACCAACCGTCAGATTACTTGTTGCGGTTCCCCCAGATGCGACATTTTGCACCCCGTTAGATTGAAACAACGCACGCACAACCGCAACATTTACAATCAATATAAAAGAACTCGCAATCATGGTTATAACCAATTTTTGTAATGCTTTGATAATTTCACTGAACGGGGGCCATATATCAAACCATTTGTCGTTACGTTTTGCAACCCATGCCAACACCCCAAATGGATATAATATCAATGCCATACCAAAATCAAATATACCTTGGATAATCAACAGCGCCATAAACACATTACACCCAACGAAAGTTGATATTAATAATATCCCAGTAATAACATTCATTATATTTTGACCACCATGCGGAATCATGGACACCAATCCCCGCAACCCGCGTGCCAAGAAATCAAATCCGCGTTTAATGATAACATTATTTGCAGTTGATAAATCGTGCACAGGTTGAATCAGAAATTCGCAACTGCGCGGGCTTATCCAATCGCCCGACATCACTGCAGGCGGACATTCCATTTTTTCTGCGCTTGTTCCAGATTGATTGACCGTATCTGTAATTGCTTTGGTATATATCGCGCCGAATTCCAAGAATGGATTAACCAACCATTGGGTTATATACACAGGTTTTACTTGCAATAAAAATGTGGCGGCGATAATTGCGCGCATACCGTTTTTTAGAACAGTATCCACCATTGTAAACCCAGACAGTTTTCCATCCCATATTTCGCCCCCCCCAGAAAACCCCAAGAAGTTCGTCCATCTTTTTGGGAACCACATCAATGCCGCATACAAAAAAACAGAAATCGCCAAGAAAGCCCAAACCAGAACATAAATTATCCCATCACCATTTCCAACAAAATATTCATATGTTCCGCGTGCAACCGTCATAAACGCGTCAAGTATTCGCGGCACAAACAATGCAAGGTTTAATTTATCCACCACTTTCCATTCCGCTGCATATGCACCAAACGGTGCAATCACCATCGTGCCCAAGGCAATCAATCGTATTAAACGCTTAAAATGCACCCGCGTAAAAAACATCATCCTACATTTTTTGAATTGATTATATTACTATTTATAAAATTGTGATATAATTAATCAAAATGAGCAAGTTAAAAAAATTTTTAATTGTATTTTTTTCGTTTTTGCCTTTATCGGCTGGCGCGCTTATTCCGTGGGCACTAATTGCTGGATTTGCGGGCATTGCCGGTTTTTCAATATGGCGCAGCGTCGCCCCGGTTAATCCAAACGATGCGATGCAATTTTTTTCTTCGTGTTGGACATGCGAAATGTTCAGCGGCGTCATGTCGGCTATGTCAAATATTTTACCAAATATATATACCCAGATTGGTGCGATTGTAATTCCAATGTTGGTTATATTGACGGCGGTATATTTTACATGGACAATCGCCAGTGGTTTTTTGAACGCGAAAATTCAAGGCGGATGGTCTATGGCATCTACTTTCAGTACACATTTATTTAAATTAGCGTTGATATGCGCGCTGTTGTTAATACCATTGCCACGTTTGATAAGCAACACGATTATAGAACCAGTTTTCAATATCGGCATGTCTGTGAATCATATTATTGGTGACAGTGATAAATTCGCAGAATGTATGGTCGCGACAACATTAATGGATGGCGCAAATGACCGCGCATCTGTTCGCAGTAGTAATATGCCCACAGGTGCATTTCCGGTAAAATTGCGCAGTGGTTTGGCATGTGAATTGGCAAATGTCCACCATGTGACAGGGCTTGGCATGACGGTTGGTTGGACAATGTTGAACATGTCGTTCAACCACGAATATATGCATCATATTATGTGGGGAATTCCAATATTTCCAAATGTGCCAATGTTTTTTGCAGGTCTGTTGATATTGGTGATGTATTTTATGGCGATGTTGCCGATACCACTATATTTCTTAGAAATATTTGTTGGATTGTCATTAGATTTTATAATGTTGCCATTAATGTTGATGGGATGGTTGTTTAAAGACTGGAAAATCACCGCGGCATTAAACGGTGGCAAAAACATAGGTAAAATGATTGATGATGTGATTACTGGTGCGGTCGGCATTGCATTGACGGTGGTATTTCTGATTTTTGGACTGATGTTTTTGGATGCAATAGTTGGCGATATTGGTGGTGTATCACGAATCGCCACAGCAATGGCGGAAAACGATTCGAAAATATTGATGGATGGCCTTATGATGCGTGACGATGGACTTATTACAATAATAATGCTTGGTGCATTCTTTATGATGTTTATGACATCTATTCCGGCGTTGATTAAGACTTTATTCAATGTTCAAGTGTCACAAAAGTTCTATGATACCGCAAAAAAAGACTTTAATGTGATGCGCGGATGGCTTGGTAAATGGTGGAAAACATTAAAAAATTAAAAAATCAAGAAATTTATTTTTCATCCCCCCCTTTTTTATTTGCACCGAATCTGATATAATTCTTAGCAATGAGTAGATTTCCGATTCTTTATTGGCCACGCAGCACTAAGTCTGATAGTGATTATCAGACCGCGCGTAAGGTTATAAATGCTGAAATTGGGGCGATGCCTGATGTTATAACTGGCGAACTAAATGTCGCCGGTATTTTTGACGCCCGACCTGATTCGGTAATATATTATCCTGTGTTTTATGGTTCAACTGGTTGGTGGGGCGAATTATTAGGTGGCGCGGGGGTTGTGACCAATAAACTTATAATATCCCCAGAATGTCAGTTAATGGTCATAGAAAGCACGACACATGCACACCGGCATTCCGGGACACACCACTTGTTTGCGGCAGAAATATACCCATCAAGTGGTTTTTTCAAGAAAATGACTTCTGAAATTGCGACTGTTGCAGATATGTTGGCAACCGATGCAGGAACAATATTGGCGCTGTTTTCGGGGCGGGATAAGAATCGTTTGGTCAACGTATTGGAATCAACCGGGAACGCATATTTGGGCTGTATAGGTCAATATTAATACCCAAAAAGCATAATTGTCTTGATTTCCCGAAAAAAGACATTATAATTCGGGGGCAAAATTAACAACAATAGGGGTTTTGTGATGAAAAAAGGTATTCATCCAGATTATTATGAAATCAATGTCACACGCACCGATGGCAAAACAGTCAAAATGTTTTCATCTGTGAATAAAGATTTGGTTTTGTCTACGGATAACTTGAATCATTCTGCGTGGACGGGTCAACGTTCAAACGCCGGTGAAAAAGGTCGCAGAACGGCGGATTTCAAAAAGAAATTTGCGGGATTTGGTTTTTAAAAACAATATTCCATATACATTGTAAAATGGGGGGCGCATAATGGATTTGTTGATAAAAGGTTCGCCGGAATTAAACAAAATGTTTATGGCCTTGCAACGCACGGCGTCCGGTTTGCGTCACGATTTTGGTGAGGTTGAAAACCTGCAACAATCGCTGCGTGGGGCGCGTGATTTTGTACACCGTGCCGCCGCCCGTATAGAAGAAGAAATTTTATCCGATTTATTATTGGTTCGGCCGTCGGCGGGGTTGTTGACACCGAATGTTGTGCGTTCGGGTGATGGACGCGACGAATTTGTTTTGGCGATGTCTGGGGCGGCAAATTTTGTTCGTGGAAATCCACGTTTTGCTATATCGTTGGCACTGCGTACGATGGACGAAACAAAAATTGCATTGGTATATTCGCCGATTGATGAATATCTGTATTATGCCGAAGAAAATCAGGGTGCATACGCATATTCTGCGTTTCATTCTGCGCGCATTCGCACGTCAAATATCAAAGATGCGGATGACATGACGGTTGCGTATAACGGAATTGTGGGCAATCCATTAAACGCGGGAAATGTACGCACGACGGGCTGTCCGGCAATGGATTTGGCGTGGGTTGCGGCGGGAAAGTTTGATGCGTTCATGTCGTCAAATTTAGATTTTGCCGAAATTGCCGCCGGTGATTTAATTGTTCGTGAATCAGGCGGGCATATAGAAATCGGCGCAGATGTTATCGCAACAAATGGCAAGATTAGTGGTTAGTTGTTAGTGTTAGGGGTTAGTAAAACACCGGCAATCGCCGGTGTTTTTTATTATTTTTTAACACAATCGGAATATTCATCCGCCTTGGTTTTTAACCAACAATCGTTATTTCTGTTGGAATACATTTGTACTTTGTCGTATGATGCTATGGTGTTGGAACAACTGGTTCCGTTTGGATATTTACCCCTGTCGCACATGTCGCAAACACCATCATTATTTACATACGCCAATGGCGCGCCGGGACATTCAATACAGGTTCTATTATATTCGCTGCTGAAACCTTTGTGATTTTGGCAACGAACATTGTAACATTTACCATTATTGTTATATACTAAACTGTGTTCGTCACTTTTATAATTATCTTTTGAGAAACCGGAACACAAATTATTTAATTTTTCTGCTTCACTGGCGCACGAAGGTCCGGGTACACAATCAGAGTTATTTGAATTTGGTATATACCCCGCGGCACACAATGCGAATGTGTTACCATTGCCCATAACAGATGAAATCCATGAACCACTATGTTTTCTCTTCGCCGCTATTTGTACGGGTCCTACAATGATTCCGTGTGGTTTAATGGATGTTACCCCAAGCACATAAACCTGGGAATCGTTGTTTTTATCTATGACATAATGAAATACTGGTGTTATTTCTGTTTTTATTTTACTGGTATCGTGACAGTATTTATCAGTTGTATCCAACCAATCATCCGCTGCCCCCATAATATTGGGAAATTCGCTTGTATAATCTTTGTCATCACATTGTGAAAATGTTGTTTGGTTGCATTCGACGCCATAATGTCCGCTCTTGCAAAAAGTGAAACATTTTTGATTGTAGTCTTTCGTATCATAAAAATCAATCCATGAATAACCTTCCCTATGGGCTTGAATCTGACGTCCGCAAAATTCCGCCCCGTTGCCATTTTTAAATATATTTGTTGCAATAATCGCAACACCCGCACCTTCGTCATTGGTACCACATGTGCCAAATTGGTTGGATTTACCTATTCTGCCTGCATACATAAATTTGCCAGATAAATCTGTGTTGAAAATCCATGGATAAAGCCCCCATTTGTTTCTTAAGCTCTCGTCAACCTTTTGCGGTTCTCTTGGGGTTGTGTCTCCGCCAAACGCATTTGTCACGAATAAAATTCCGCAGATTAAAATGAAAAATTTTTTCATAAAAACTCTCCTAAAATTTCCTTTCAAAATTTACTTTAACAAGTTTACATCGCACTTGCAAATGAAAAAATTTTATCTTAGAATAGCACACATGAAATTGAGAAAAGTTTTTCGTGTCTTTTTACATATAATATTCTGGTGCGTTGTTGCGGCGATTGCAGGCGTGGCGACACTGTTTCTGATATATGGTGGAAATTTGCCGGATTATCGTAAATTGGCGACTTATGCACCACCGGTTGCAACCCGTTTGTATGCGGCAGATGGTTCTTTGTTGATTGAATATGCCGAAGAACGCCGCGTGTTCATAGATTTTGAAGATATTCCACCACAACTGGTTAATGCGTTCGTTGCCGCCGAAGATCAAAATTTTTGGACACATCCTGGAATTGATGTCCAAGGTATATCGCGCGCATTAATCAATAACGCAATGCGGATGTTCGGTTTTGATAAAACTTTTACCGGTGCATCAACCATTACTCAACAGGTTGCCAAGAATTTTTTCTTGTCTTCTGACCGGACAATGTCGCGCAAAATCAAAGAGGCTATTTTGGCATTGCGGTTGGAACGCGCATTTTCAAAAAAGCACATTATGACATTATATCTGAATCAAATATTCCTTGGCGCACGCGCATATGGGGTTGGTTCTGCGGCGTTGATGTATTTTAATAAACCTGTATCAGAATTGACATTATCTGAATGTGCGTTTTTGGCGTCTTTGCCAAAGGCACCAAATGACCGTGCACGCGCCGAAGAACGGCGTAATTATGTCCTGCGACGCATGGTTGACGAAGGCTATATAACCCGGGCTGAGGCAGATGCCGCCGCCGCCGAACCATTAAATATCAACAGTGGTTTTACCGCGCAAATGGCGGATGATTTTCAATACTTTGCCGAAGATGTGCGCCGGCAATTACTTGACGAATTGGGACGTGAAATTTTGTATAACCAAGGTCTGTATATTAAAACCACAATTAACCCTGAATATCAACGCGCTGCATCCGCGGCGCTGAACAAGGCGTTGGACACATACAATTCGGGCAGAACCGAAAAATTACAGGGTGCAATTATTGTCATGAATCCACATACTGGGCGCGTATTGGCAATGTCAGGCGGACGTTCTTTTGCAGAAAGTTCTTTTAATCGCGCCACCCAGGCAAAACGACAAATAGGCAGTACGATTAAGCCATTTGTTTACCTGGCGGCATTGGAACGCGGTTTTTCACCAGAATATTTAATATCTGATACGCCGGTTGTCGGATTGCGTGAAAATAATATGCAATGGAAGCCCGAAAATTATGATAAGAAATTCTTGGGTGATGTGCCGCTGCGTTTTGCATTAGAAACTTCGCGTAATGTGCCAAGTGTTCGCATGGTTGAAAAAATCGGTGTAGAAAACGCTATTGAGGTTGCGCAACGTTTTGGTGTGTATCCAGAAAATATGTCTAATATGAATTTATCTTTGGCGTTAGGTTCGGGTGAAACAACGTTGGAAAATTTGGTTTTGGGTTATTCTGCATTCATAAATGGGGGGCGAAAAATAGAACCAAAATTGGTTGACTATGTTGAAGACAGATATGGCAATGTAATTGGTGGCAGTAAAACACCAATAATTGAATGGTCGCCCGACATGGAACCGATTGTGGAAAATAATGTTGGCGAACCGTTGGCGGATGCACAAAGTCTGTATCAGTTGGTTTCAATATTACAGGGCGCGGTTGAACGCGGTACTGGGCGCCAGGCGGCAATTTCCGGTCACACAATCGCGGGTAAAACAGGAACCACAAATGATGTCAAAGATGTTTGGTTTGTCGGATTTTCTAAAAATCTGATTGTTGGGGTATATTTGGGATACGATACACCAAAACCGTTGGGCAAAGGCGCAGGCAGCCACATGGCGGCAAGTACTTTTGCGGACTTTATGCGTGTTGCAATGGCGAACGAAAAGAATCAGCCTTTTGCGGTACCAGATGGTCTTAATTTCGTACGCGTTAACCGCCGTTCAGGCGCCGCGGCATCCGAAGATCCAGACGGCACAATCGTGATTGAGGCGTTCAAGCCGGGGCAACATCCAAATCCGGTTGTACGTTCTGGGAACGCGCAATCAAACGCGGTTGTTGGGGGCGTTTTCTAACCAAAGGGAATATTATGAAAAAGATTTGTTTTTGTTTTATCGGGTTGTTGGCTTTGGTTGCGTGTGAAAAGTCTGATAATGTGTTTGAATGTGGAAAATATGAAGTGGAAATCACCCCACATGAAAAAGGCGATAAAATTATGGCGGTACTGAACGGTGACGCGGTGGAAATGAATATTGCGCCGTCTGCGTCGGGTGCGCGGTATATCGCAAACCTGAATGACACAGAAATTACCCTGTGGAACAAGGGGCGCGATTGGACACTGATTATCGGTGACGAAGAACCGGTTGAATGTAAATAATTTTTTTTTCAAATAACATTCCATTATTGATATCTTTGTGATAGAATAATTGCATAAAAGGAGAATTTATGCTTACCGATTATTTATTATCAAATGGATATGGATTGTTTTTTGGCGGATGGACTCAGTTTGGGGCGGCGTTCGGCGTGGCGTTCCTTATAATGATGCTGTTTGGACGCCCGTTTATTCACGCGATGCGTGCGTGGCAGAAAAAAGGTCAACCCATCAGTGAAAATGTTCCAGAATCACACCGCAAAAAGGCAGGCACCCCGACAATGGGTGGTATATTGATTTTAATATCTATCTTGGTGGGCGCAATCGCATTTATGCCAATAGACAGTTTAACTGGTTGGATTGCATTGTTGTCATTGGTTATGTTCGGCGCATTGGGATTTGTGGATGATTACAAGAAAGTGACCAGTCAATCTAAGAAAGCTTCAAACGGACTTAGCCCAATGATGCGTCTGTTTGTAGAGGGTATCTTTGTTGTGATACTGGCGTATTTAATAAACAAAACTATGCCATCTTATGTTCCAGAATATTCATTGGCACTGCCATTCGGTATTATATTCCCACTGGGGTTATTTTATTATGTATTTGCATATTTTGTTATATGTGGTGGCGCAAATGCGACAAATATAACAGATGGTTTGGATGGGATGTTGGCAAAACTGTATATGCCGGTGTTGTTGGTTTTGGTTGTGGCACTGTATGGTGCAACCCGCATAGGGTTTATGGATACGGTTTTGTTTATGCCGGCAACCAGTGGTCTGTACGCAGTTCTTGGTGCAGCGTTTGGTGCGGTACTTGGGTTTTTATGGTTTAATGCGCGGCCTGCATCTATATTCATGGGCGATGTAGGTTCATTGGCGCTTGGTGGGTTTATGGGAACGGTTGCAATGTTGCTTAAATCCGAAGTCATAATGGGAATATCGGCAGCAATGATGGTATTAATATTGCTGTCTTCGTTTATCCAGACGATGTTCTTTAAAATTACAAGGCGCGCCACAGGCACAGGTCGGCGGATTTTCTTGCGTGCGCCACTGCATCATCACTTTGAAGAATTGGGTTGGGACGAAACCAAGATAGTAGACAGATTTTTTGTTATGTCTGTACTGTTTTCTGGATTGGCGCTGATGTTGCTGAAATTCGCATAGGGGGAAAAATAAATGTTTAAAAGAACCGAAGAAAGCAAATTAACAAGTTGGTTTTTTGAAATAGATCGGCGATTGCTTTATATGGTTCTGTTGATGGTTGCCATCGGCATGTTCTTTGCGGTTTCCGCGGGCAGCGTCGCCGCCGAACGCATAAACCAACCGTGGTATTTCTTTATCGCCAAGGCATTGCCGTTTTATGTAATCGGCATTGCGACACTGTTTGTGACAAGTCTGTTAAATAAAAAATTTATTCTGTGGATATCTGTTGCGGTGGTTGTGATTGGCATAGTGCTTTTAGGTGTGACGGTCGTATCGCCCCATATAATCAAGGGTTCTGCGCGATTTGTGTCGGTTGGACCGTTTAATGTTTTGCCGTCTGATATTATGAAGCCGGGGTTCATAATGTTGACGGCATGGTTTTTGGCGGAAATGCGGCACAGATTCGGTGAAAAAATGTTTTTGATTCGTGATGCGTGGAAATTACATTGGTTTTCTTGGTGGACATATATTGCGTTCTTTGCGCCGGTATTAGTTATCATTTTAACGCACCCCGATGTTGGAACCAGTTTATTATACCTTGGGGTATTGGTATCAATGTTATTAATTGCGGGTCTGCCGTGGTCTGTGTTTTGCGGTCTTATTGCGGCGGGTGGTGGTATGTTGGTATTCGCGTATCATACCATGTCACATGTGCATAATCGTATAGATGCAATGTTAACCGGTACCGGTGATACATACCAAGTGACACAATCTGTTCAATCTATTCAACACGGTGGTCTGTTTGGTCGCGGTGATGACGCGTTTATTAAACAGTCTTTGCCCGATGCGCACACAGATTTTATATATGCCGCGATTGTTGAAGATTTAGGCGCGATAATGGCGTGCTTGTTATTGGGGTTGTTGGTGTATGTTCTGAAACTGTTGGTCACAGACGCGTTAAATGCGCGCGACAAATTTGTTTTCTATGCGGTTGGTGGAACTGCGGCACTGTTTGGAATTCAATCTTGTATAAATTTAATATCAACACTGCATTTATTTGCACCCAAAGGTATGACATTGCCGTTTATATCATACGGCGGCAGTTCTTTGGTTGGATTCTGTCTGTTGTTTGGTATGGTGTTGGCAATAGTGCGCGAAGACAAATGGAAATAAAATCAAGGGGGCGAAAATGAAAATATGGATTGCAACAGGTGGCACCGGCGGACATGTGTTTCCGGCATTGGCGGTGGCAACAGAATTGGCGCACCGCGGACATAAAATAACAATATCTTGCGATGGTCGGGTGAAAAAAATGGTATCTGATGGCGCACCGGCCGGCGCAAGGCGGGTTCATATATGGGCATCTGGTGTTGGCGGCAAAGGTCGCGTAAAACAGATGATATCTTTGTTCAAAATAGGTGTATCGTCGTTGTTGTTAATTATGCGTTTCGCTTTTTTGCGTCCGGGGCGCGTGGTCGCGTTTGGTGGGTATGCATCTGTGCCAGCAGTGTTTGCGGCACATGTGTGGGGGGTGCCGACATACCTGCATGAACAAAATGGGGCGATTGGTCGGGCCAATCGTTTTACTATGCGTTGGGTTAAAACATTGATGACCAGTTTTAAGAATGTTTCTGGTATACCCGATAATTCAAATGTCCGTGTTGTTTATACTGGGTTGCCGGTACGCCATGAATTTATGGAATACGCAGGTGCGAAATTACCCCAAGGATGCAAGATATTGGTGACCGGTGGGTCGTTGGGGGCGCAAATATTGGATGACATTGTTCCGATTGCGGTGCGCGATATGAAGAACAAGAAAGTATTTATAACCCATCAAACACGTCCAGAAAATGTTGCAAAATTACAAAAATTCTATGCAGACAATAAGATTCGCGCAAATGTTTTGTCGTTTATTCGTGATATGGCGGGTGCGATTGCTGATTCTGATTTGGTTATCGGCCGCAGTGGCGCAAGTACAGTAATAGAATTAACCACAATCGGTCGCCCAGCGATATTGGTACCTTTGGCGATAAACCCAGACCAGGCGGCAAACGCGGCAAATTTTGAAAAACTTGGGGGTGGAATTGCGGTTCCTGGGGACAAATTTACGGTAAAATGGTTAACTGCGACATTGACAGAATTGTTTGAAAACCCCACAAGATTGGAAAAAATGGCAAAAAAATCTCTGGTTCCGAATCATGCGGTTGAAATGATATCTGATACAGTGGTTAGTGGTCAGTGACAAAGTTTAGTAAAATGGGCGCGAAAAAATCGCGCCCGTATTAATCACTAACACCAACACTATTAACTGTGCGGCACGTATGTTCCGTTCAAGTCGTTATGCACCCCCCACAGTAAACAACTGGTCGCAGGACATGTATTTGCACCACCCGCACACACATCACACGTCAAATGCGCCTGCATCGCATTTTGAACCGCGCCGTTCACATGATCTGCCTGGGCTAAATTATTCGCTGTGCCGTTTGTACCGGTGGTATATGCACCACTGGATTGATATATTCCCTTTGAACCAACCGC
>CAJOHU010000008.1 GCA_905234465.1 uncultured Alphaproteobacteria bacterium
AATTGTGCATTTATAAAAAAAATTCCGTGCACCAATTTTTAGGGGGTGCTTTTTTGTTTGCTTTGGATACATCTAGCTACACGACGACACAATTTTTTTCCTACACAATGGCTACACAACAAAAATTGGCTACACGATGGATACACGGCTACACAATGCGCAACCCCACGATTTCTGCACCATACACGATGTCTATGAAAAAATTTTCTACAATTTTGGGACCTGCTGTTAATCCGTATGTCACTTTGTCAGATAAATTATACACGCAAAAACCGTGGATTTCTGGGAAAATTTGATAAAACATTGATTGTTTATAAAAGCATAAAAATGGTCATTTTTACAAAAAACATCCCTAAACATACGGACCAGTCCGTATGTCACAATAAAAAAACTCTTAAAACCCGCAGAAAACCGCTGTTTTTATCATTATTAGACATTTTTCGTGTGTCAGCGGTATGTTTTTATAATCACTAAAAACGATATATAAAAAACCCTCAGTATACTTTTATCAACATTTGCCAAACAATGTGCGCCATTTTTGGAATAAAAAATTGGACTTTCGCCGAAAGATATTGATGAATGCGACAACCTTAAAAGGATTGTCAATGAAGTACAAACATTTTCGGGAAATTGAACCCAGCAACAAGACTGATTTTATTATGCTCTACTTCGCGGCATGCCGATCATTGCACGAATTAGAAAACGCCATACGCAGAACTAACAATGGCAACCTGACCTGCCGGCAGACGTGGTTGCTCCGTCGCATCCAGCGCAAATTATTCCAAATGGCAGCGTTGTGGAAAAAGAAAGTTCTACACTAGTTTTTATTCGGCATAGACTTCTTTCACAAATTCTATCAAGCCCGCAGTATTTAAAAAATAATTACCCGGATTGTTCTCTAAAGCTGTTATTATACCTTCTCTTTGTACCCTAATTTTTGGACTCTTGGCATGAAAAATCATATTAGAGTAATTACAATCTAGAAATGTCATATAATGAACCTTTTGGTTTTCTTCTGAAAACTTTATAAAGTATGCCACTTCCACTATTTGTTTATCTTGCCCGCCACCTTCTTCTTTCATTGTCTTTAACTCACAAATATAATAATGTCCGTTCGTCTTAAAAACAATATCAGGCAGTTTATTGTGCTCGATGTTTCTGGATTCCATTTTTAAATTCAAAGTTTTTAAAAATGTTTCAAAAATATTCTTATCGCCCTTATCAGGTAGGAAATAATAATTGTCTTCTTCAAGCATACTGTTCACATTTGTAAGACGAGATAAACGCCCTGCATCATTCAAAATAGACAAAACTTTTTCGATACCTGTTTTTGAATTTCTTTTATGCGAATAATTATCACACATCACCTGTAAGATAACATTTGTATATCCATGGTCTGAATATAAAACATGTCTTTCAGAACAATATTTTTTCAACATTTCATAAATCAAATGTTTCTTATCATCATAACTTAAAGTCTGATAAATTGAATACGTAAAATTATGAACCATAAAAAACTGCACAAAAGCAGAATAATTTATATATTCAGTTTTGTCTAAAATAACAATAATATCGTTTATGATATTTTGTATAGTATCATCCATAAAATCCTTATGATATTTCCCGTCTAGGACAGAAAATGTCGTTATAAGATTCAACAATTTCTTATTATTGGCTGTCAATTTATTGTCTTGCTCTTTGGTTGCTGGTATAACTGTCTTATTTTTTGCATAATAAGGATCCAACAATTCTTCTGGATTGGCTTTCGAATAATTAAATAATTCTATATTAGTTAGCATCAAACAAATCTCCTATCTTTATACCATTAGTCTTATAATAAGCCTTTTCCAAAATGGCCCGACATGTTAAAAAGTCCAATCTTCTGCGTCTTCTTCCATTTTTCATATTACCTTTAAACGGACTTAAAATAACATCATCTGTCGTATCACGAATATCGTTTAATATACGATTACATTCTGTAATAAATTCCGGTTTTCTATCATCAACCACATCGATATTTACAAGAGTCAACAATCTTGAAGATACCTTTATTCCGTTGTTCCAGTCATAGTCTATATTTTCCTTAAAATCAAATTTCAACATATTCTTCGGATTTGTAGAATCCACACATCTGACACCCAACCATCCGTTTCTATCGTTGAATATTATATCCACATCCTTGTGTGGGTATAATCTCATTTTTTCTATATTCCCCAAGTTATTGATATAAACATCATTCTTGTACACATTCACATCTTCAAGTTTCTTATTTTTTCCATCAAAACACGCTACTATAACCGGGGTATCGGTGTCTGTAAATGGATTATCTTCCAAAATAGTTATACTGTGCAGCCTGTTTTTATTTTTGTAATTGGAATTTATAAATGTTTCCGGAATGATTGCGACAACATATTCTTCTGCTTCTAGCATTTTATCTAATGCTATTAAATACACATCGTCATAAACAGAATCTTGGAAATATTTTTGTAAATCACTGGCAACACCTTTACGCGCAGCCGAATAATTACTGATGTATGGAGGGTTTGTAATAATAATGGCATTATCTATTGTTGGAATATGCAATAAAGAATCATTTACATTCCAAGCCAACTTTTCATCTATATCTAAACCTTTTAATTTTTTATAACCTAATTTCTCAGCAGCATTTAATAAATCACCTGCACCAGCAAAAGGATCATATGCAACACTGGTTCCTGTACTCAATATAAACTCTTTGACGTGTTCTTTTAACCAAACGTCTTCTTTCGTGAAAAACTGTCCATAGATGACTTTCTGCCTTTTCTCCATTTCTGAAACACCTTTCCTTCACCTATATTATATACACAATATCGATTTTTTTGGAAGCACTTTTTAACTATACTATTAAAAAGTTTTTTAGCTGGTTTTATAAAAAATATTATTGAAAAGACTGTAAATTATGCATATTATCTGTCGCAGGAATACTATGATAGCGACAGACATTATTTCTTGTACAGCATCAGTTGCCACAACAATCGTTATCTTGATAACTCTAACTAGCCTTTATCGACAAAAGAACCGCTTAGACTTAAAAAAGTTTTACATCATTTTGACTATATTTGTGTATACGCAGAATTTTCTTTATTTCCATTTCAATAGCCTGTTCTTTGCCATCTTTTTTTCAATAGTAATATCTGCTTTCACTACAACTGTGTCCTTAGGGCTAGGAAACTCTGTCGGTGACAATTCACTATTTTGAAATTTCTTTGACCTTATCCCACGAAATATTTTTTCTGTTTCGCGACAATTAAATGATTTTATCATATTCAATCCATTATTAAACTATGTTCAGTTTAGACATTTATACCAAATTTATCAAGATGTTTGCGACACACAACACCTTTATAACACACAGAAACATGTTGATTTTTTCGCTGTTTTGTGATATAATGTTTCCAACTTTAAGGGCACATTTAGTGCCGTTTTTTATTGCCCGCAATATCATCCACTAAATTTTACAATTTCGTGGGGCCCGATATGCGGGCTTTTTTATTTAGCAAAAGGATAAATTATGAACAAAACGCCAAAAAAAATCACAAAACAAGATATTATTCATAAAACTATGGCAGAAGAAGGTGGATATGTTGACAACCCAAAACTTATAGACCAACCAACAAATTCTGGCATAACACAACCAACGCTTGATAAATACAATGCAGATCACCCATACCTTAATTTTCCAAATAATGTAAAAGATCTGAATGGGGAACAAGCCCGGCAAATTTATGGCGAAGATTATTATGACGAACGCCGAATTGGAGAAATAGAAAACGGGCGTATTGCCGCCGCAATATTTGATATGGGGGTTATGAGCAACTTTGACAATGTAGGAAAAATCGTTCAAAAGACATTGAACAATTCAATGAATACAAATCTTACAATAGACGGCAAAATTGGCACCAAAACAATTAACGCTTTGAACAATATACCTGACGATAATATTGATGATTTTATGCAAGATTTAAAGAGAAACAGAATTAAATACTTACAACGCCTATCAGGATGGGATAAATACGGCAAAGGTTGGACAAACCGCACCAATAGATATTGATTTTTATATGCGGAATCTGGCGCCCAACCTTACAGAATCAAAGACATATTTGCCGTCATCTTCTGTTGGCGCATAGAATCTTTTGTATCCTAAATCAAAAGTCGTTATATCGGAATATTTATAACCAACGCCCAAATAAAATCCATAAAGTATACCGTTATCATTAACAGAATTATTAAATTCACCGTATTCGTTGCTTAGCGTTAATTCGGCCTTGCCAAAACTGTACCCAAAACCCAATCCAACATAGGGAACAATTTTATGAATTCTGAAATCAGCGTAACCATTTGCAAGAAAAGAAATCTGATTAAATTTTACCTTTACCTTATCAGTGACCGTATAATCGTACTTTAATTTTCCATTTTCATTGTAATTATTATACCCCAGTTCCCCTTCCAGCCTAAGATGGAACCATCCATAAGGGTTCTGATTCACATACATACTGTTTGGCGACCAATCAATACCCACAGCAGATGATATTCCCCACAATATTCCAGATGCATCATATTTATATCCGTCACCGGATTCAGAAACCAAATAATCCCCCAGTTTGGTGTCGCCATCAACGTATATGGTTGTATCGCCCACAGCCCCCCTTACCGCGGCATAGTATTCTGTTTGGGCGTTTGCGGCGCCGGTAATTAAAGCCATACCTGTTAATAAAAGAAATTTTTTCATATTATCCCTCTTTAAGATTGAAATCATTATAGTGATGCGTCAAAATTATTGCAACAATAAACAAATCAAGTATAAATTTTTTACAATTAAATTTGAACCTGCGTTTGTCTTTACGATTTTTTATGATATAATAATATGGTGCGAGGGAGGTTTTGCATTGTATCTAACCGGACTGTTTTTAGTGGCTGCGTTAACAATGGGGGGTGTTTTAACACATCCGTCTGTGGCTGCGCCCACTGTAAAAAGGCTTGATGGGGCAACCAATAATAATGTGACACTAACAAAATCGTCAAGCGCAAGTAAAAGGGCGCCTTCTTTGCGTATATCTGGTTCGGTGTCCGAACCCGCGTCAAAAACGACAACCAGCACAAAAACCGCAAACACAACACCAAAAAATCCGTCATCTGGTGAGTCTGTGCGTTTGCCCGGGCTGCATGGCAATCTGGTCAAGGGCATAGGTTCAAAACTTTCATCAAATTATTCTCAACAATCGGGTGGCGCGGTCACGTCTGATTTGATGCAACGCGTTATTAATTTGGAAGAGGAAGTCGCCACAAAACAAAAAACATTGGAATCTGGGAACGGAATTGATATTGACAGCAACACAATCAGTTTATCCGAAGAAATATTGGTTCTGCCGGAAAAATTAGAAGAAATAAATCAAGAATTGGATAATTTGAATGAAAAAATTAGCACCACAAATTTGTCTGAAAATTACTATACGATTGATCAAACCCAAGATTATGTTCAACAAATAGTAAATAACGCCCCAAATAGTGAGATGGTCTATGATTCTGGAACAAAAGAATACAAAAGCGTGACAATCATAAATGATTTTGACGAAGTGGATTTTATGAACAAGGTGAATTAATGGAGAACGAACAATGAAAAAAATTGTACTATTTTCAGTGGCGACGGCATCAACATTGACATGTTCGTACGGCGCATTTGCAACAAGTCAAGCCACAGATTTAACCACCAGAAATTATGTTGATGAAGGTTTAAGTTTCGTTTACCAGAAAGCCAAAGAGGTTGACGACAGGGTCGGCACCAAAGGCGATGCAAATACCAACGCAAGCGGTTTGGCGGGGGATGTAGCCGCTTTGGAAAACGTGGTTGGTGACGCGGCCGAAGGAAATAATCCCGCAACCGGATTGCGCGGAGATGTTGCCAATTTGCAAACAAATGTTAGCACACTGCAGTCCACTGTTTCAGGATTACAGGCCGCCAGCAAGACATATGCCAATGGCGCGGGTATCGCAATTAACCAAGGTGAAGAGGAAACCGATCCGTATTCCATAGGGTTGAATTTGCCCGCAGGTGCGGTTGACGGCGCAGCGTATGTTTTTCAACCCGATAGCAATGGCGGGGCATGGGTTCAATTATCTGTGACAGACACATGGGATGCATCAGCCGAAGCACGAATAATCGGTGCCAACACAAAAAATTAAAAATTAATGAATTATGTTGTTTTAAATAAACTCTTTTTATGATATAATACAGCCAGATAAAATAAAAAAACACGTTTGGAGAGACGAATATGAAAAGGCTGTTAACTGTATCATTTATTACGATTTTGGCGGTATTACCAATGGTGGCAAGTGCGGAAGTGTTCAGTGTCGCAGACCCCACAACCGACGCCAATGCCGCCGTCGCAGAAACAAACCCAAAGTGGGCTTTGGCCGAAGCCGGCGATAATGATGACAATTTGGCGACCGCCGGTTATGTTAAGGGTGCGTATAACCAAACAATGAAAGCAATTAATAAAGTGGCAACCACCGTAGGCGATGCAGTTCAAGGTGTAAAAGTTAACGGCACTGAACTGTCCAAAGATGCCAATGGCAAAGTTGATGTTTTGGTTTCCGAAGGTTCTACAAACGGTACAATATCTGTTAATAATGCGGATGTGGCGGTTCATGGTTTGGGTTCTGCAGCGTTTACACCATCTACAAATTATGCAACATCGGCACAAGGTACCACGGCAGAAACAGCCGCCCAAAATATTGGTACAATGGCGAATTTAACCGGCAACGAGACAACGTTGGTTGAAGCCATTGAAGCAGTAAGAACAACCGCCAATGGCGCACTTGTGGCGTCCGACATCGCAGAAGGCGCGACAAACGGTACAATATCTGTTAATAATACGGATATAGCAGTTCATGGTTTGGGATCTGCGGCGTTTTCTGCAACAACCGCTTTTGATGCCGCAGGTACCGCATCCGGAGTTCAGGCAGCTATTGAAGGAAAATTGGATGACGGTGCAAACGGATATGACATTGATGCCAAAACTTTGAAAGTTCAAGGTGCAAATGTGTTGACTGGTGCGGCTTTGACAGATTATGCCAAACGGACCGGTGTTGAAAACACGATTGAAACAGCAACCATTACTGCGCGTGTGCCAACATTAACCGCATGGGGCAATGATAATTCCACCGGAACGGTCGGTGTAGAAGTGGTAAGTATCGCGGCAACATACGCGGAACCAACGCAACCTGAACAACAAGGAGAATAATTGTAATTAAATCTTAATTTTTGGTCTGGACAATTTTGTCTATATTGTGTATAATACACACGGCAAGATTTCCAGACTTTTTATATATAAAGATATGAGGGAGTTATTTTGTATTTTTGCCGCTTTGGTTCTGATTTCCCCTGCCCTGGCCGAGGGGGACCCCCAGCAATCATTGGATAAAACCACTATTGCGGCGGCGGCTTCTTATGTAGAAGGTGCATATAACGCGATGAATTCTGCGAAACAAGACAAATTGACATCAACAAATGTTGTTGAATCTGGGTCTGGGGCAATGGTGACAAATGTATCCGCAAACAACGGAACGGTCACAGTATCAAAGACCGAAGTGACCATTCCTGTTGGTGCAACAACCAGCACTACGCGTGCAACAATTTGGTTGGAATAAATTAATATCTATTTTAAATACCGGCTAATTATTGGGTAATGCGTGTGTTCGTTATAAAATCGCGTTCACCGTATAAAATACTATCATCAAAGGCGGTATATTGCAATTCGCCATGGGTGATATGAACCGGTGTCAGTGTGTGATTCGTATCACTGACCCCAACGTAATACACCCTGCTATTATCTGGTTGAATGTTTAGTGCGGGTGTGGTCGGTTTAGCGGTTTTCGAATAAAGAATATAATCGCCAATATGTAATTTACGACCACAATCCGCCAATTCATCTGCACCATGACCATATCCAACGGTTGTAAGACCCGCCGCGCATGCGGTTCGGGAACTGGTTGAACCATAATTTACTGCGCCACCTGTTGCCCAAAAACCAACCCCCGCATCAGTGCATGTTGTGCCGTTTATCGTGTCCATATACGTTCCTTCTGGGCAAAACAGTTGGCAATCGCCGGCGGCATTTTTACCTTCGGTCACATTACCTTCATATCCCGGTGGACATGGCACGCATACCCCAAGGTTCATGTATGTTGCCCCTGTGCATGCGGTGACTTCCATACATTCTGATTCATCAGCGGCGTCTTCTTTATTTGTCGGTCCGCCGTTTGAACAACGCGTACGCATTCCGACATTTCCCCAATTTATTGTGTCTTCAACCGCATAATACCCATTTCCGGCATTTGTACATGTTATATCGTACATATTCGCCAGGTATGTCCCATCATAACAATGTGTTTGGCATTCATAGATAGATTCTTTATGATTTTGAGTATTGAAATCGTATCCCGCCGGACACGATGTACATGTACCAGTATTTGAATCAGGATACATTGCCCCATTACAAGGTTCAACACCATCGCATTGATATATACTGTATGCATTATTTATAATGTCACCATTTTCCATTGTTGGTGCACCACCAGGGCACCGATTGCGCGTGCCAAACGACCCAAAATTTGTATAATTTTCCGCAACATAGTATCCATTACCAGCAGGTGTACATAACATAAACGAATCTCCGTTATCTTCACCTGCAGTAAAATTATCTAGTCCCGCATTCCCGTAAAACTCGTTTGTTATACGGTTAAACATACCCAATGCGCCGTCAGATTCACGGCGAACAGGTATTAAATCCAAAACCAATATCCCACCTTCATACATTTGCAAAGAATATATGCGCCCCGAAAACAATTTGTCCCCCCAGTTATTCACAATCACTTTATTTCCATCCCTTGTTGCGCCACCGTTTGTAAACAATTTGAACGAATTTCCCGAACCATTTATTACCGCCCCGCTGTGGGAGTATGGATCGGCGGACACACCGTTTACATTAAGCGTTGCGGTGCCACTTTTGCTGCCTATGGATACATCATAGGTTATTGTATATTGCTGACCCGCGGTAAATGTGGTGGTGTATGTCGCTTTGTTGCCGCTTTTTGGGGCCTGTATCCACAACCCAAACATACCCTTTTTATAATTAGAACTGAATCCGCCCGGACCATATATATTTCCAAAGAAATTTCCAGAATCACTGCCACTACCACTTATTGTGGTATTAGTTGCCACAACCGCGGTTCCATTAACATGTGTTCCTTTGATTTCATATCCTGTATCAATAAACTGTTTGGAACCCGTGCTGCTTAAATATAAAACGGGGGTATATGTTTCTGCATACGCGCCCGCCGCACAATAATGTTGACATTGGGTAATAGAATTTTTACCGTTTGTTGTGTTATCTGTATAACCTGTTGGACAATTTTCGCATTGTTCTGTTGTGGAATCGTAATATGTTGCACCTTGGCATGATGTTTGGCATTGTGATAAATCTGTTGCGGTTTGTATTCCTGTTAATTGCCCATTTGGGCATGGCATACGGTTGTTTCCCACCTCACCATAATTGACACTGGATGCCGGCGCATAATAACCATCGCCGACATTGGTACACGATGTATCATGTACATTTGCGATATATGTTCCGGCAACACAGTGAATTTGGCACTGATTCGCTGATGTTTTTCCAGATATCGTGTGTGCGCTGTATCCCATCGGACAAGACACACACATATCTGTCAAAGAATCGTAATATGTCGCACCAGTGCATAATTCAATACATTGTGATGAACTGGATGCATTCAACGTTCCGGTCATTTGACCATTCGGACATTGTTCACGTGACGTGGTATTCCCATATGCAACCGTTGATTCTGCCGCATAATAACCGTCGCCAACATTAACACACAAAGCGGCACCTGCGGTGGGTAAATATGTTCCACCCGCACAGTGTATTTTACAATCTGTATCGGATGTTTTGCCGTTTGATGGGTCATAATCATATCCGGTTGGACATGCGACACAAGTATTGGTTAATGAATCGCGGTAATTTGTTCCCGTACAATATACCACACATTGGGATTCATTCGACGCATTGGTTTTATTATTTAGTGTTGGCATACCGTTTGGACATTGGGTACGAGAACTGGTTGAACCATAATTTACGATGGCACCCGCCGCATAATATCCAACACCGGCATTTGTACACGCCGCATCATTCGCGTTCGCCAAATATTGTCCCGCAGAACACCGAATGGCACATTGATTGATTGATTCTTTGGTATCAGTTGTATCATATGTATACCCGTTCGGACACGGTACACATGCTTCATTTGTTGAATCCCAATATTCTGTTCCGACACAAGGATTGTTTGGTTCACATGAAACCCTGGTATTCCAAGAACCACTTGCGACATTTCCTTCATATCCTGTTATATATTGATGTGTTCTCTCTGGACATGAGGTCAACAAACCACTACCCTCAAAAGTTTGATTCCACATCACCCCACTGGTTGGTTGAGGACTGCCCGCATTTATCAAACCCGAAAAAGTCGTTGGTGGAATATAAGTTCCCGACAACCCAGTTGCTCCATAGAACGTATACATAAATTCATTATTCACAGCTTTTGTAATTCCTGCGAACAAGCCTGGCGGTATCGCCTTTAATCCGGTGCAATTATAGAAAGTTGAACGAAACATGTTTGGCGCGCCGCCTGTTGCATTGGCAAACAATCCATCCGGGACGGAAGTTAACGATGAACATCTATCAAAAGTTGAACGGAACATACCATCTGCGGATCCGCTTATTCCATTGAACAATGTTTCAGGAATGGATTTTAAATTGCTTGCACTTTGGAACGTACTGCGGAATCGTGGCTGTTGATTGGGGTTTGTACCATTCCCAATTGTCGGAAATACATCACCCAATGCCCCGGACACAGACGCGATTTTTGTTTGGGAACCGTTTGTTGTACCGTTATAAAACGATATCGCGGCAACAACATTATCGCCCACGGACGAATTATACTCATTTGCCTTGCCACAAAATTTGATATTTTTGACACCACCTGTTTCATATGTGTGCGTGTATGCTGTGGCATTTGTATCATCACGACTTATGTGTTCTATTTCACCATCACCCCAATCAATGGTAAAACTGCCCTTTGGAGACATACTGACCCAAAATTCCGTATTTGCCGCTAAATTGGTCGTAGTTATTGTAAAACCTTGGTTTTCGCATGTGGCGCAAGCTTCCAATTCAGAATCATAGTATGTCCAACCGGTACATTCCAACCATTTTGCATAAAAAGTCTTGTTTCCCGTCGTGCCAGATGAAATTGTTTGGGTTGATGCGCAGTTTTCCAATCCACTATCCGTGCACCATTCAATAAACCTGGTATTCGCCTTGGTTGGGCTTCCGTTGATTTCTGTATCGCATCCATCATCACTGAAATACGACACGGGCGCCCCAGAATAATTTGTACCGCCATCCATATCATATGTAATGGTATATTCTGTTGCGGGGCCACAGGCTATGTGTGAATCCCAATATGATTCGTACCCAGTAATATATTGTTTGGTTGTACACGGGCACTGATATGCCAAATTGTTATCACCATTGAATATATTTTTCATCATGTCGGTTTCATATGGTGAACCATTTGCAATCAATCCTGCAAACAAAGAATATGATATATACCCCGTGGCATTGGAACAGCCATAGAAAGTGCTATCAAACATTTCGCGGGCGCCCGTTGTTATGTTTGCAAACAGTGTGTCGGGAATAGATTCCAAACTTGAACAGCCATAGAAAGTACTATCAAACATTTGGCGCGCCCCGGTGGTATAACCACTGAACAGTGTTGCCGGTATCGTTCTTAAATTTGAACAGTTATAAAACGCCCTATAAAAACGCGGTGTGTCGTCTATGCTGGTATTGGATTGCAGCGCCGGAAATATGGCAGATAAATCACCATCCAGTGCAGCAACCAAATCACGCGTTGGATATATAGATCCAGAAAGACTGTTGCCGAATTGGATTGCGGACGCGGTACCTGTAATACTATATTCTGTGGCAACCCCGCCAAAACGTATAGTTTTCACCCCGGCGGTGGTATATTTATGCTTATGCAGCACTTCCAGTGTTGAAATATGGGAAAGCCTTTCAACCGTCCCGTCCCCCCAATCAACATAAAATGTACCTTCGGCGGTAATTGTGAACCGGAATTCTGTGTTCGCGCTTAGGTTTGTTGTGGTCACGGTAAATTTTGCCGCCTCGCACTGTGTTCCGTCGCCCAACACATCTATTTCATTGCTTGTACATGCAAATGATGCGGCAACAAATGACATGCACGCCAACACCCCAGCAAAGATGTACCCCACCAAACGCCGCAAGATTCTTCCTTTTCTCCCTAACATATTTCTTATCATAAAAAGTTTAGAAAATTTGGCGCCAATCGGTCAAGAGTGATTTTAATGTAAAATTAAAGAATTTTCGTGTACGGGTTTCTATTTAACCTGAACCTGCACTTGTTTGAAACCTATTGCAATTTTACGGGTATCGGTGGCATTATGCCCCGTTTCTTTTGGCGAAACCGGGTTTTCAATTTTCATTTTAATTTTAAAAGCACCATTTTTGATTTGTGATAATGGTATTTCCAACATGGTATTTGGCGTTGGTTTACCCATTTTATATTGCCATTTTGCAACCCGTTTATCATTAACATATACATCAACATTTTGAAAATCGCGTTGTTTTATCAAAAATGCCTTGGTATCAAATTTTGCAATTAAATTAGATTTTGGCATATTATTAAATCTGAATTCCACCGTGTCACCATTTGACCATGCGCCCCACGGTTCTGGATTAGACAAACCGGCAAATTCAACATTTTCTGGTATTTGTTTATCAGAAAATTTATATTGAACAACGTATTTGATGTTATCCAACAAGAAATTTAATTTTTTATAAATTTGTCCGTTAAGTTCGTGTGTCATAGCGCCATCTGTATATATTAAAATTACTCTTTTGGATTTTAATATATTTGGTATATCGTTTACGACCAATGGTTTATTTGCAAAATGATAAAGTTTACCATCGGACAATCCTGCCTCAACAAACATATTTTTATATTCATTACTAAACGAATTACCTATGATCGTGGTTATTCCGGGTAACGGAACAGATTTTTCAAATATCGGTTTATAAAACGTTTGTTCTGGTTCATACCCATACCAACGATTTAATAAATTTGCAATATCGCGTTCTGTTATATATGGGATATCTTTATCCTGAATATCACGTATTTTTAAATTTGCCCAACCAAATTGTTTGGCGGATTCTTGGACTGTGCGCCCCGCACCATAATAATTCCAATGTGTTCCTGTTGGCGAAAAAGGCTGATATTTTTCATTCTTGCGAATATCAGATGCTAATTTTTGCGCATTAAATACCGGTATGCCAAATTCATGTATTTTTTGTTCCAATTTATCATAATATCCACAATCATCACCCAAAAAATATTTATAACGCGCCGGCATTAAATCGGGATATGTGACAACTTTATTTGGTGCCAAAACAACATATAAATCAATGTTCTTTTTCTTTAATACATCCTTTAATTCTTTTAATTTTTCAAATTCAGAAGGAATTGACATACACGTTTTTGTAAAAGATCTGAAATAAGTACTTTGAAATAGCCAATCATCTTTTCCCTGCACTATTTCTCCATGGGTCGCACTGTGAATCTTACCAAAATTTGCCAAATCATAAATTGTGTTTTTGGTTTTTAACATTGTTTTACGAAATGCAAAATGTGAATTCCACCAAGATTCAAATAACGGCTGATATTGTTTTTTTGCAAAAGATTTTTCTTGGATACCCGGCATTTCTGTTATTTGTTCATCACCATATGTTCGTGTTGTTTCTTGAATTCCAATAACATAGGTTAACGGAACACACAATAATGTGAACACAACACCAACAAAAATTTTCTGATATTTATTATTCATTTTTTTATCAACCCTTGGTTAGAATCTGAAATATATAAATGGTGAAAATGTTGATGTCATCGCAAATACATATGTGATAACAAATAACACAATCAACAAAATAATTTCACGATTTGAATAACGGAATTTATCATATTTTCCATTAAATATTGGATATGACAAAATTATCGCAATAATCATTATCAATAAATTGCTGTATGTTATAAAGTTTGTCGCGGTATAAAACGTATTTAATGGTGCATTTTTATTACCCGTAAACATAATCTTTAAATAATCCATGGCATAAGATAAACTATCTGCGCGGAAAAATACCCAACCGACCATAACGACCAACCATGTATAAAGATTCAAAATAATGTCACCCATTTTGATTTTTGGTAAATGCCAATTTGATATTTTTTCCAATGCACGACCCCATGCGCCACGTTCTAAAACCAACCACGTTCCATGGTAAAGCCCCCAAACAACAAAACTCCATGTTGCACCGTGCCACCAACCGCACAAACCAAATATGATATATAAATTCAGATATGTACGCCATTTGCCCCGTCTGTTGCCACCCAACGGAATATATAAATAATCCCGAAACCATGACGATAATGAAATATGCCATCTGCGCCAGAAATCTTTGATACTTTTTGCGCAATATGGGTAATTAAAGTTTTCTAAAAATCTGAAATTGAATATCCGACCCAAACCAATTGCCATGTCTGAATATGCACTAAAATCAAAAAATATCTGTAATGTATACGCCAAAATACCAACCCACGCAAACAACCAAGGTATCGTTGATACCGCCGATCCAAATACAGAATCCGCAATGAACGCCATTTGATCCGCAATTAAAACCTTTTTCGCCAAACCAATAACAAAACGCCGCAGCCCAACAAAGACATTATCAAAATTAGTCTTGCGGTTGTGTAAATCTTCTTCTATCGTCTTGTACCGAACAATAGGCCCCGCAATCAATTGCGGAAATAATGACACATATGTCGCAAGCGTGCTTAAGCTTTTCTGGGCTGGGACTTCCCGTCTGTATACATCAATAAGATATGACATAATTTGAAATGCATAAAACGAAATTCCAATAGGCAATGCAATTTGTGGTATAGTCACCGGTGAAAAATTCAATGTTTCCAATACAAGATTCGCGTTGCCTAAGAAAAACATCCAATATTTATAGAAAAACAATGCGGCAAGATTCAAAATGATGCCCACCGCCAATACCAATTTCTTGCGCCGACCATCAGTTCTGTCCATCAATAAACCAATCCCCCATGATGCACAGATAAGCCCAATCATGACGAATACCGCACTTGGTTCGCCCCACGCATAGAAAAACAAACTTGCAATCAATAAAACGTAATTACGCAATTTCTCCTGGGCCAGAAAATATAAACCCAATGTAATCGGTAAAAATAACGCCAAAAATAACGCAGAAGAAAAAACCATTTTATATATTCCTTGTATATTAAATAAAATTATGCCTGTTTTGTCTTGAATTGCATATCATAAAGTGTTTTGTATGCACCACATTCATTTCTTAACAATTCATCATGTGTTCCGACCTCTACCACATAGCCTTCATTTATAACGGCGATTTTTGTGGCGTTTCTGATTGTAGATAACCGATGCGCAATTACGAACACTGTTTTGTCCTGCATCAAGTTTTCTATTGCCTTTTGCACTATTGCTTCGGATTTATTATCAAGTGCAGATGTTGCTTCGTCCAGTATCAAAATAGGCGCATTTTTCAGAAATGCACGCGCAATCGCGACACGTTGACGCTGGCCCCCGGACAGCATGATTCCCCGTTCGCCTATTTGTGTATCAAGACCCTTTTTAAGGCCGGACACAAAATCATCAAGATACGCCATTTTGACCGCTTTATTAACCTGTTCATCGCTAGCATTTTCATTTCCCATCATGATATTTTCGCGAATTGTCCCAGAAAACAGAAAATTATCCTGAAACACGACCGCAATATTTTGGCGCAGGCTGTGCAAATCTATCTGACGAATATCTGTATCATCAATAAACACACCGCCCTTGGTGACATCATAGAACCGTGGCAGCAAACTGACAATCGTCGTCTTTCCACCCCCAGAATTACCCACCAATGCCAATGTTTCACCACGATTAACGGACAAATTTATATCTTTTAATACCGGTACACCCGCGTTATATTCAAACGATAAATTTCTGAATTCTATTTTCTTGAAATCTGTATTAAACGGCTTTGGATTTTCAACATTTCTTATCTTTGGCACCGTATTAAACACGGAAAAAACACGGTCTATGGCAATAAAAGACATCAACACAGAATTATAATTGCCGCCGATACTTTTCATTGGTTGATACAGCATTATCAATGCGGTTAAAAACGACACGAAACTGCCACTGGTGATACTGCCACTTAAAACCAAGTGCGAACCGAACCAGATGGCAAGTCCGATACCCGTAGACAAAATAACATGCATCACCGGGGTCAACCATTTTGTCTTTTGCAGCATTTTCATTTGAAATTTGAAAACACTGCGCAGACCATCTTTAAACTTATTTCGCTGTAATTCTTCTAAATTATACGCAACAATCGTACGATTACCTGCATAGGTTTCATTATACATGGTCAACAAATACGATCCTGCAGAAATGGTTTTATCAAAAACATCTTGAACCTTGCGGCGCAATGTGGTCATGGGCAACAGCGCGCCAAACAAAACCGCCGAACAAACCAGCGCCAATTGCCAAGAATTATAAAACAAAACCGCAATTAACGAAACTGAAGAAAATATCTTTTGAACAAACGATTTCAGGTTGTTTAACAGCCCCCTGCTTGCCGTTTCGGCATTGTTATTGAACATAAATATAACATCCCCAGACGCAGTTTTGGTAAAGAAATCTGTGTCATAGGTTAACATTTTGGCGTATAAATCGTACTTTAACCTGTTTGTGATTTTTGTCCCCACCCATGTGTTCAAATAATCAGACGCGTATGTCAAACCGCCTTGAACACAGGTGAATAATATAATAACCAATGGAATATACCAAGACGCAGAAAGAGAACGTTCCACCATGACCAAATCCATGTATGGCTTTAACGACAATGCAATCAACGCGTCCATAGACCCAATAGGTATCGCGACCACCAATGACAACAACGCCCGAAACCAATTCGGCTTTACGTACGGCCACATGCGTTTGCAATTCAATATGAACATATTAGCCGTAATTTTTTCACGTGCATAACCAAACAGTTTTTTGATTTTCATAACCAATTTGCCCTTTATTTAGAACCATTGAATGGGATAGCACAAAAAAATAAAAAACACAACCAAAAAGCGCCAATTATTTGTATGCGATTTAAATTATATTGTTGTTTTTTATTGGCATTTGTGATATAATGCTATACATAAATGGGTGACTTGGGTCGCCTGTTTTTTTATTGCCCCTGCAATTACGCGGGGGCTTTTGTTATAACAAAAGGAGAAATATTTATGCAAACTGTATCTTATATAGGAGACGGTTCAACAACCGAATTCAATTTTAATTTTCCCTATTATGAAAATACTAATATCATCGTCACTAAAAATAATGCCCCCGCCACAGGGTATCAAATTATTGGTACATCGGGCGGCGCCGATGCGGACATACCATATGTCGGCGGCAAAGTAGTATTTGAAGTCGCACCAACATATTTAGATAGTATCACTATTTCGCGTCAATTACCCCTTAGCCGGGCAATAGATTATCAGCCAACCGCGCATATTGACCCAACAACACTAAATCAAGATATGAATTATATGATAGAAGTGTTAAAAGATTTTCTTGATGAATTGGAAATCTTTCACAATCAATATGCAGACATAGCCGACAAAACTTCAACCCAAACCTTGCTTGCACAAATCGCAATTATTAACCAAATGGTCGCAGATGGCGAAATAATGGATGTTGATAAATTTTATTCTTATAACTCAAACTGTATAACACAAATTCCGCAAGATATAAAACTGACATTGGCAAGTGGCGCGATAACACTGAAAACCGGTTCAAAAGTTTATATTCCAAACGGCAGTGGAACTTTTGACACCGTGACCATTGCGAGTGATATAACCGTTTCTGCGGTTGCAAACCGTAAAACCACTATTTTCTACAAAAACGGTGCATTACAGCGCATGAATACCGAATATTGCTATTCGGGCGCAACCGCCCCCACACCCGGCGCGGCGACAGCAATTTGGTATGATACAACCAACAATGTGATTAAGTTCACATCTGATTCTGGGTCAACATGGGCAACAGACAATATATCTTTGCCAATTTGTGCCGCCACAGAAACAACCACAGGTTTCACATCTATTGACCAAATATTTAACGGGTTTGGATTTATTGGGGCATCCGTGTTTGCTTTACCGGGCGTTAAGGGTATGATTCCAAATGGGCGAAATGCAGACGGAACATTAAAAAACACTGAATTTACGCTAAGCAATGTATTGGTGACCACAGATTCATCTGGGGCGACAGGCGCATTAGAGTTTTACCTGAACAATTCCGGAATTTATCGTTCAAATGTTGGAACAAATACATATAACGAAGCACTAAATATAATTACAAATTCTTCGGGGGTTCAACAAAATGTAATATCACTAGATACAAATGCATACAGAACCAATGGCGCGGTCACATCATTTAACCCAAAATTTAATTTCCGCGCGGTTGATTACAGCGACAAAGGATTTATTGCACATCAAGCAATGCCAAGTGGCAAGTATTTGAATCTGACATTGGGGACAACAGGCGCAACATATACCGCACCCGTGGATGGATATTATACATTGGTCAAATCGGCAACCGCATCAGGGCAATATATCAATATGATAAACGGTTCAAACGGTATAAGTTCTGATTCTATTGCAACCGGGGCAATGGATTGTCGGGTATTTATGCCCGTGTCCCGTGGCGATGTTGTCACGATCAACTATACAACCGCCGGCACAACCGGAACATTTAGGTTTGTGTATGCCAACGGTGCAAAATAACACCACGTTTAAAAAAATCCCCCAAAACGGGGGATTTTTATTGTTCTTGAAAACCCTGCATTTCTTCGGGGGTTAATTCACCAATATTGTTTTTTATTCTCTCAATCAACCAATTTCGCATATTCACACGTGTTTCTTGAAAATACACCTTGTTCAGTCTAATTTTACGAACAATCATCCCAAGTTTTCGTGTGTCCCCCGCCGGCGTAAATGGACGCGCAATGTTAAACCGTATTTCCATTTTATTATCTTTGATTAAATTTGCAGGAATTATTACATCATACCATTCTTTTGCCGAAACCTTCCATGTTTTAAGTTTTGTTCCATTTACAAAAACCGTCACATCTTGGTAATCATATGGTTCCGGGAAAGAACCCGCCGCCAAGACACTTAATTTCAATGCCTGGTCATTATTTTTAACATACAGTTTCATAAAAATATCTGGTTCAACAGTGCAACGATATACAGATTCCTGTTCACCCCATCCATCAGATCTTTTTACAAAAGCATCACTATTGCCGTGTGCGGTAAATTTAATATTTTGCCCCAATATATATGGCACATATTCGCCTGTATCCGCCGGAAAAGACCGATTATAACAAAAACTGTACCCGCCATATATCGCAAGCACAACCAGCAATAATGTGGTCTTTTTATACTTTTTAATAAATCGCCATATATGCAACAAAATCTTTGACATATTTTCCCCCTATAAAAACATGTCTGATTGATTCAAATATTTTTGAACATATTCTTTGACGCCATTTTCCAATGTTGTCATAGGTTTATTATACCCCACCCTACGCAATTTATCAAGGTTTGCACATGTGTAATACTGATATTTACCGCGCAGTGTTTCGGGCATATCTTTGAAATAAATCTTTGGTGGCAATTCCATCGCATTCCATGTTGCAAGCGCCAAATCATAAAAAGAACGCGCCACCCCAGATCCAACATTAAACAACCCGGATACTTCTTGGTGACTTAACATCCATAAAACTACATCAACTATATCGCCAACCCATACAAAATCGCGTAATTGTTCACCATCTTTGTAATCGGGATTATAAGATTTGAATAATTTGACCTCTTCATTTGCCTTTACCGCGGGAAATATATGCGCAATGACACTCTGTTGGTCGCCTTTGTGATATTCGTTGGGGCCGTACACATTAAAAAACTTCAATCCCACATATTGCGGTGGCGTTGGGCGATTTTCTGCAATTTCACGCGCAACCTTGCGATCAAAAAACGCCTTGGACCAACCATACGCATTTAACGGACGCAATTTATTCAAATATTCCAAATCATCCCTATCTTCAAAACCGTTTGAACCATCGCCATATGTCGCCGCCGAAGATGCATAAATAAAGCGAATATTATTGTCGCGACAAAATTCCCATAAATACCATGTTAACTGTTGATTTGTGCGAACAATTAAATCAACATCCGTTTCTGTGGTTGTAGAAATTGCCCCCATATGAATAATCGCATCAATTTCTGATTTATGTTCGTTCAAAAATTCATGCATTTGTTCAGGCAAGACGATATGTGCCAATTCACGTTTTGCAATATTTTTCCAACGGTCACCGGTACCCATATAATCAACGACAACTAAATCTTTATACCCTGATTTTTCCAAACCCGCCAAAATATTAGAACCAATAAAACCCGCGCCACCTGTGACAATAATCATAAATCTCTCCCCAGGTCTTTATAATTATTTTTAAATAGAAAGTTTTTTATTACCCCGGCGGCACGCGCGGCATCCAAATCACGTTGTTTATCGCCAACAGACACAGAATTCGCCATATCAATATTATATTTATCGCGCGCGGCGATGAACAGCCCAGGGTTGGGTTTGCGGTTTGGACCCGATAATTCCGGACAATACAGAACATCAGTAATTTTTACACCATGCCGCAAAAATTCGTTGCACATATATTTCGTCACTTTTTCATAATCTGCCACTGTATAAAATCCGCGGGCAATTCCAGACTGGTTTGTTATAACAATTATCTTGTACCCCAAAGATTGGGCAATGCCGCAGAATTCAAATATTCCGTCAATAAATTCAAACCGGTCAACCGACCCAACATAGCCATAGTCAGTATTTATTGTGCCATCACGATCAAGAAACAGTGCTTTATTTTTCACCGTAAAAATTCCGTTCTATTAAATCACAAATTAAATGCCCAATCGTTATGTGCATTTCTTGAATATGCGCAGATGTATCCGCCGGCACACATACCGTCAAATCCGCCATATCACGCATTACGCCGCCACGTGCGCCCACCAATGCAACCGTCTTGATTCCCATATCTTTGGCGACATTAAACGCGTTCACAACATTTTTGGAATTACCAGAAGTAGATAGTCCAATTAATACATCGCCCGATTGCCCGACACCCTGAAGTTGACGCGAAAACACAACATCATAACCATAATCGTTTCCAATCGCCGTCAAATTAGATGTATCAACCGTCAATGATATAGAATTCATCGCAGGTCTATCAATTTTATACCGTCCAACCAATTCCGCCGCCAAATGTTGCGATTGCGCCGCAGAACCGCCATTGCCGCACCATATAACTTTGTGCCCCGCCTTAATCGCATCAATACACATATTGGCAATCTGAACAACCTTGTCAGATTCAGATTTTAATTCCAATAACTGTTTTGATAGTTGTTCAAATTGATTTTCTATGTATTCTTTCATGATCAGCCCCTTATTTTTTCAAACAATTTACTTGTAGAATAACCGTCCATACGCTGTAATTCTATGGCACGGCCACCATAAGATATAACACGCTGAGCTTCTGGCCAATTTTCTATTTTATACCCTTCTTTCGCGATTATATCAGGACGAATTTCATCAATCAATGGCAAAGCAGTATCGTCATCAAAGACAATAACATAATCTATCATTTCCAACGATGCCAACAAAAATGCGCGTGTTTTTTCATCTTGAATGGGACGTTCCGGCCCCTTGTTCCGCCTAACAGATACATCAGAATTCATACCAACAAACAAAACATCACAATTCTTTTTCGCCTGAACAAATGAATACAGATGCCCCAAATGACAACAATCAAAACAGCCATTCGTGAACCCGATTACTTTCCCCTGCGCCCGCATATTTTCCGCAATTTGTTTTGCGCGTGATGCGGTTATAATTTTGCGTTTCTGTTTCCAATCGTCATCTGCGCCGTTTTCGGATACAGATTCCATCAATTCCGCCGCACTGACCGTTGCGGTCCCAATTTTACCAACCACAATACCCGATGCGTTGTTTGCCAATTTCATGGCATCTTTAATTGACATTTCTGAACCAATCGCCGCGCCCAATGTCGCCATAGATGTATCGCCCGCACCAGAAACATCATAAACTTCCTTGGCCACAGTTGGAATTTGTAATATATCATCCGGATTTTGCGCGGATACATATAACATACCATGTTCCGAAAGTGTCACAATAAGATTATGTATATGGTGTTTATCAAACAATTTCTTGGCGCCGTCTGTGACCGTGGCATGAAAATTTGGCGATGTGGGGTCAAATGTCATACCGGTTGCTTCACTGAACTCTTTTAGGTTTGGTTTGACTAATGTTGCACCGATATATTTTTCGTAATGTTCACCCTTGGGGTCAATAATTACAGGTTTGCCAAATTTTTCACAAATTTTGATAACTGCAGGCGTTGTTTTTTCGTTCAATACGCCCTTGTTATAATCGGACAGCAATATCACATCTGCTTTTTTCGCCAATTTGGTGAATTCATTTATAAATTCATTATATGTCGCATCGGACATATTCATTTTTTCTTCGCGGTCTGAACGCAGCAAATGCGTTGCCCCAGAAATCATACGCGTTTTAATAATTGTTGGCCAATTTGGCAAGACAATTAAATGTGAATGCGCACCCATTTCTTCTAACTTTTCCGCAATCAGGCGTCCCTGGTTATCATCACCAACCATACCAATAAATGCTGTTTCACATCCCAACGCCCGCAGATTCGCGGCAACATTTCCCGCACCTCCAAGCATTTTTTTCTTTTTTGTGGGTTGAAAAACCGGAACGGGTGCTTCGGGTGATATGCGTTTAACGGTACCATAAACAAATTCATCCAACATAATATCGCCAACACATAAAATATGAACATTCTGAAACTTATTTATATACGATGTTATCAAAGACATATAAACCTCTTTCTGTTTACGCTTTGTCTATCAAAGATTTAACCTTTTTAAAGAATTCGTTATTCGCTTTGGTGCATTCTGCGAACGCATCAGGATACGATTTTACTTTCTTTAAATCTTTGCCAAGGTTGCCAGAATATTTCACCGGTTTATATTTAAAATTATCAAATTTATTACTGAACGCTTCAAATACTATTACCTTTTTATTCATTAATGTTGCCCAATACATAACATGATATGTATTAGTTATAATAATTTCTGATTCACCAATGAACTTTATTATATCTGCAAATGGCCGATTATTATATTCTGTTGGATAATCAAATTCACTATCTGGATGTTCATAATGCAATACACAACCAATTTTTCTTTTGACTTTGTATTTTTTTTCAAGTGATTTATTCAAACATGAAACACACGGCAAATACGGGTACTTTTTGTTATAATCCCGCAACCCCAGCAATGAAAATTTATTTAAATTTACATCCACATTTATTGCCGGTTTTCCCGTATGATGATTAAACCCAATTCCCCAACCAATAACTGTTCTTTTTTTATCCACCAACATATTCATACCGGTATTCCATGTATCATTTTGGTCAATTAGACCACCACCACCCAATATGAATATTGATTTTTTAAAATGTAATTTTTTGATATCGTCGTTATCTATCCTTAACACGACAAAATTATCAAAATATTCCGGGAAATAATCATATGGACAAATTGTTAAATCGCCCGTATTTTCTGTTCTGTGTTTATACACAAAAATTATGTCTTTGATTTCCAACAATTTATCAATTTCAGATGTGACATCCGGTACCAACAATTCATTGATGTAAAAACAATTAATATTTCGCACCAAAGCGGGGTCACGACCTTTGTTTTTATTTATCCATTCTTCAACCCCACGCGGGAACAGCACACGGACGTGTTTTCTGGTCTTGGGATATTGCAAAAATCTGAAATACGCATTTCCCGCCGACAAACACAGTGTTCGTATATTCAATGCCGCGGCGACATGGAATATACCACTGTCTTGCCCAATGTATAGTTTCGCAAGTTTTAAAATTTGTAATAAATCACCCACCGCCAGCCCAGCAAACACAGTACCATCAATGCCAGAATCTTGTAATATAGATCTGCAATATTTTTCCTGATCTTTGCCGCACACCAATATGACATCTAATTTTTTCACTGTTTTGATGTATTTTATGACATCTATCCAATTGTTTCTGTGCCACATTCTGTATTCATCATTTGCGCACGGGTTTATCACCACATATTCGTTCTTTAAATCATTAAAGAATGAATTTTTTATGATAACCTTTGACGGTTCAATGGTGGGCCATTTTACATCGGTATTAACGTCCAACCACCTTTCAAAAAAGAATTTATTCAAATCACATTCAAATTGTTCTGCCGCATCCATGTTCCACATAACCTTTGTATATGGCAAAAGATCCCTGCAATTACGAACCGGATTTTTTTCGTCCATGTATATAATACTGTCGTTATACATCACATTTTTTAATATAAATTCATGTTTTGATCTTTTCGGCATTGAATTGAAACTGCAATAACAAATCGTATCATAAAATGGTTTTAAACCGTCACGTTCCAAGTCTTGTTTTATTACCGCCAATTCATCATCGGTTCTGCGTTGAATCTGGCCTGGGACAACCAAAAAATTGTCTATGATATCAGAATCCAAATACTTTGCCCATTCTTCCGCCAATTTAGAACACAACAAAGTTATTTTATAATCTTTATATTTGTCCGACTGTTTGATATATCTTATATAATTCCGCATAAGAATATAATCCCCGACAGAATCTGTATCAACCAATAAAATCTCTTTGACAGATGTGTCATATGGAATAAAAACTTTTTTTATTTCTGTACGAACTTCGGTTCTGATAAACGGCTGTGTTTTTTTACATCTATCTTTTAAGATATGGTACTTTTTGGAATATTTTGCCCCCAAATGTCCGCCGAATATATGCGACATCATCCTGTAATACCGTCTTTTAATAGGCCCTGTTTCCATATCTTTCAGTTTATGATACTTTTCTTTGTACTTTTTGCCGACATGGCCACCAAAAGTATGCGACAAAGTTCTGTAAATCATTTTCTTCATAAATCAGCCCTTTATTTTTCAATGAATTGTTTAATTTGTTCAAAAACGTGTTCCGGCATTATTTTTTCCAAACATGCCGATTGCAATTTTCCGGTTTTTATACACATTTCACGCCAACCACTATGCAACCATTCACATCCCGGGCAAACACCCGAAGAAATATTTATATTTTCGTTATACGCATAAAAATCTTTGAATGTTGGTCCAAATAACACCGCAGATGGTCGTGCCCCCATAAAATGCCGCATGTGAACGCATCCGCTTTCACCCCCAATGTGCAATTTGGCATTCTTTAACACCACCAAAAATTCGTTAAATGTCGTTTTTCCGCGTAAATCAATATCCACCGCCATTGCCGGGTCATTTTCCGTACCAATTTGAACCAATATAATATTTTTATTGTGATTTTTTATAAGTCTAATCAATTCATTATATTTTTCAACATGCCATTCGCGTGTTGACAAACCACTGCCACTTAATGCGCCAATTCCGCATTGTAATGTAATATATTTATTTCCGTCCAAACCATATTTTTTCAGTACAGATTTTTCAGAATCCGTGGGTAATTCATACACAGTTTTAATTCCAACCAAATCATCAATATCCGCCTGGCTTAACCTGTTCCGCCCCGCCAATTTAGTAAAATTGGTTAACAGAAAATCGCCTGTTGTACCACTTTTCAAATATTCGGGATATTTCTTGTTGAAATCATACACATGTCGCGCCCATTCTGCCAAAGGCATGGATTCGTTAGCAATCGCCGTAATGTCAACCGATACAATTTGTGGCACACGACATAAATTTATCTCGGCTACAAATACATTCGCGCCCCCAGATTTTCCGTCAAACAACTTTAAAAAACTGTATTTTTGTATTAATACCCGGGTTGCATCATAAAACACACTTGGCACACTGATATAAAATGTAAAGCCCGCGCCATATTTAGCATGCAACTGAATCAAAAAATTGATTGCTATCACAATGTCGCCCAGACCACCGTTCAAATTAAACAAAATAGATTTATTGTATATAGTGACGGATTTTGATTTGATATCATCTATGGTTTTATCAACGCGTAAGCGTCTGAATAAACTTTTAAAACACCACAACATAAGATGCGATGCCGCCCGATATGGTCTATCCGGGTGGGATTTTCTGTATCTGTAAACTTTTTCTTCCACTTCATCAAAATAATTTTTCATATTATTACCTGGATACTTCTTCATTATCATGATGTTAACTTGGTTTTCGCATATACATGTAGCAGTGTCGCATAACAATATGCGAAAATCAAGCAGTAATTCCCATATTTTTACATCTTTTGCGTTTAACAATTACCACCTTTTTTTGATGTCAAAATTTTCATTTTTACCCGCGTATAAGAATTCATTCAGAAAACATTATATAGCGTTCTCAATTTGAGTTCAAGTATTATTTGATATCAAAATGATATCATGACTCAAAAAACCATTTTTAATCCAAAATACAAAGCGATGATTGGCGCATTGAAATCGTTGCGCGAAAAACAAGGGCTTAGCCAGCGTGATTTAGCAAAGCGATTGAATGTGGCGCATTGTTTTGTCGGGCGTACAGAAACCTGTGAACGCCGGTTGGACATTATGGATTTAATAAAGATTCTGCGGGAATTAGGGCTGAATAATGAAGAAATTATGAAGTTTTTGGAAAAATTATTATGAACACCGGTTCATAAAGACAAGGGGGACGCCATGAAACACACAACCACACAAGCAAGCCTTCGGGAAACCATACAAGAAATTTCAGATGTTATCGCAATCGCGCGTTCTTGCATTGATGCAGGCGATGCTAAATTGGCACAAACAAACCTGGCGCAGGCTGAAAATTACATCAAACATGTTCTGCACAAGGTTGATATTGCCCTGAAACACGTACCAGAATCGGTTAAAGAACAAGAATTTCTATAAATATAATTTTATCTTGATTTTTTTGGTTTTTGTTTGTTATAATCACCACACCCTGCGGAGCGTTGGCAGAGTGGTAATGCAGCGGATTGCTAATCCGTGACCGTGTTACAGCGGTCCATAGGTTCGAGTCCTATACGCTCCGCCATTTTTTGTGCCCCCGAATGGGGGGATTTTTTATTTTTGAGGATTTTATTTCTTTTTGGGTTTTTCAACCGCGCGTGTCATTTTCAAAAACTTTTCCGCACGCAATTCTGGCAATTTTTCCGGATTTGTTTTTGATAACAATTTTATCTGTTCGCTGACCGCGTTGGCAAGATTTTGCATCGTTGTTTGCCAATCTGTATGCGCACCGCCTTCTGGTTCAGGAATAATTTTATCAATTACATGCAATTCTGCCATATCTGATGCGGTCAATTTCATCGCCGCCGCGGCTGTTGCCTTGTATTTATTATCTTTCCACAAAATACTTGCACAGGATTCAGGCGCAATCACCGAATAAATCGCATTTTCTAACATCAGCACCCTGTCCCCAGTGCCAATCGCAATGGCACCACCAGAACCGCCCTCGCCTACATTCACGGCGATATACGGTGTTTTGATACTTAAACCTGTTTGAATAGATGATGCAACTGCCTGGGATTGACCGCGTTCTTCTGCCGCACCACCTGCAAATGCCCCCGCCGTATCAAACAGCGATATTACAGGTAATTCAAACTTTTCGGCCAATCGCATTAAACGCGCGGCCTTGCGATATCCTTCGGGATTTGGCATGCCAAAACGATGAAATTGCCGGGTTTCTATTGTGCGCCCTTTTTCCTGACCCAAAACAACCGCAGGAAACCCATTCCAAAACCCGATACCGCCACACATTGCCGCATCTTCCGCAAACAAACGGTCCCCTGCAAGGTATGTCCAATCGTCAACAATCCCGTTTATATAATCCAAGAAATGCGGACGATTCTCATTCCGTGCCAACAGAACTTTATCATACGCCGGGTTTTCACCCATGCCACGCACTTTTTTGCCGTCCGCCCCATCATTAGGTGTTGCCGCAATAATTTCATGTGGCGCATGTGGCTGTTTGGTCAACACCGCCAAAATCTTGCCCAATCGGGATTGTAATTCTGCACGCGGGACAACCATATCAACCATACCATGTTCATATAAATAATCCGCTGTTTGGAAATTGACCGGTAATTTTTCGCGTATATTCTGTTCAATAACACGGCGACCCGCAAAACCTATACGCGCCCCAGATTCAGCGATGTTTATATCCCCCAACATCGCAAACGACGCCGTCACCCCACCATATGTCGGGTCTGTTAATAATACAATGTATGGAATTTTGGCATCGTGCAATTTATTTACCGCCACCGTTGTACGCGCCATCTGCATCAAAGACAATATGTTTTCCTGCATACGGGCGCCCCCACTGCACGCGACCATAATCATAGGACGACGGGTCTTTATTGCGTGTTCAGCACTTGCCACTATTGCTTCGCCTGCGACACGTCCCATAGACCCCATCATAAATTCGCCGTTCAATATACAAATTGTTGTTGGGATACCGCCAATTGTACCATCCGCCGTTGTGACCGCATCATTATAGCCTGTATCGGTGCGAGCCTCGTTTAAACGTTCCGTATAAGGCATTCTATCGCAAAAATCCAACGGGTCATCGGGCATGGTCGGCAAAGGTATCTTTTCCCACGTACGGTCATCAAACAACAAATCAAAACGTTGTTTCGGATTCATAATAAATGCCCGACCACATCGCGGACAAATATAATGATTGTCTTTGTAATCTTTGTAATACACCAATTTGTCGCAAGATTCGCACTTAATCCACATCAATTTGCGAACACGGTCATATTTTTGGCGGTCTTTATTTTTGATTCCGGATTTTTTACCGAACAACATGATACTATCCATTCATTCTTTTTGTTAACTCGCGACTGGGTTTGAATAAAATCGTCGTATTCGCCGGCAAGTGCATGGGTTGCCCCGTTACCGGATTATATCCAATCTTGGTCGCACGAGGGCGCGGCTGAAACGTTCCAAACCCGCGAATTTCAATACGGTCACCATTCGCGATTGAATCAATCATAGAATCCGTCACAACATCCAAAACCGCCGCCGCATCACCCGGACGCATACGTTTAAATTGGACCTGGATAGTGCGAATAATATCTGAACGTTTCATAATATACCCCCTTGATATTTTTTGTTCATTGTCCGTGTGATTTTAGCACCACAGTAAATAAAAAGCAAGTGTTAGTGGTTAGTGGCTAGTGTTAGTGGTAAGTGTTAGTGGTTAGTAAAACGGGTGCGACAAAAACGCGCCCGTTTTTGATTTCCCTTACCCATGGTAAGGGGAATTAACACTAACCACTTACACTATCACTAACCACTAATGAGAATTCTGTCTTGGGGAAATTTTTGTATGAACGCGTTATCATACCAAAAACCAAAGGGGGAATATTATGGATGAATTTTTATATGATGGCGAATGTGATTGCAAACATATGCCAACTATTGGCGAAACCGCACCAGAATTTGGTGCAAACACCACAAATGGATATGTTCACTTTCCGCACGATTATCGCGGAAAATGGGTGATATTCTTTTCGCATCCGGGTGATTTTACGCCTGTGTGTACAACTGAATTTATGACATTTCAATCTATGATGGAAGAATTCAAAACGCTGAATACAGAACTGTTGGGGTTGTCTGTTGATTCAAACGCATCGCATATTGCGTGGATTCAAACCATACGCCGCGATATTGTATTCCAGGGTTGGAAAAACATGGAAATAAAATTTCCGATTGTTGCGGACAATGCCGGTGCAATCGCACGCGAATATGGTATGATACATGATGCGTCGGGAAATACAGACACAGTGCGCGCAGTATTTATCATTGACCCACGTGGTACGATTCGCGCCATTATGTATTATCCAAAGGCCGTAGGACGCAATATCACAGAAATAAAACGAACACTGATTGCGTTGCAGACATCTGATGCGTTCCGCGTGGCAACGCCCGCAGAATGGATTCCGGGCGAAGATGTTATCGTTCCCGCCCCGAACACCAGTGCCGATGCGTACAGTCGCACAAAATCGGGCGATGGACACAGTTGGTTTTTACAGTTTAAATCTATAACCCCAGAGATGATTTTGAACAAAATTACCAACAGAAAATATATTAATGACGACAAAAAGAAAACCAAAAGCAAAAAGAAATAAAAAATGGGGGTTTTGCCCCATTTTTTTTAAAATTTTAACGGCCAATCACGAATGTCCGCAGGAGCAGATTCTGATTCCGGTTGCCATTGGAAATCTTCCATTTTGACACGTTTGTCGCGGGTGAATTTCACACCTTCTTGTTTCAATGTGCGATATTGCATGTCACGAAATGGTTCGCCAATCATCGTTCCATCTTTGAACACTACGCGGTGCCACGGCAAATGCCAACTGGCCTTGTTATTTGATGCGTATCCAACAAACCGCGCCATACGTGGTCGCCCAATCATACGCGCAATTTGTCCAAATGTCGCAACGCGACCATATGGTATCCGGGCAACAATTTCATAAACACTTTCGTTAAAAGTTTTCATGCCTGCATTATATCAAACAAAAACCAAAAATCAAATAATGCCAACATATGGATTTCATTAAAAATAACCTTGAAAAACATTTAGGTCTATGTATAATGTACGCACCGGAGATATGGCAGAGCTGGTTGAATGCGCGCGACTCGAAATCGCGTATACAGGAAACTGTATCGAGGGTTCGAATCCCCCTATCTCCGCCATTCAAATAAAAAAGCCCCAGTGGGGCTGTTTTTTATTTGAACGGAAGATATGGTCGGTTGAGAACGCTCTTGCAACAACGTTGCATGGGTTCGGAACAAGCGCACAAAGTGCGCGCAGTGAAAGGGGCCCACGAAACAAAGTTGAGTGGGAATTACAATCCCCCTATCTCCGCCATAATAAAAACTTAAAAAATTCGCCTTGTGCGGATTTTTTTGGTTTTATCGGCGCAGATAGGGGGATGTGTGCGAACGCAGTGCAGCACACAATACGCAGATGAACAATTAGCAAAATCTTAAAAAATCGCAGGAACAAGATTTTTTTGATTTTGTTTTTTTGTTTATCAAGGGCAGGAACCTATCTCCGCCATAATAAAAACTTAAAAAATTCGCCTTGTGCGGATTTTTATGCTTCAAAATCATAATTTTTTATAGAACGCACAATCGCCGCGACCAATTTATCTTGGTGTGCGGAACTTTTTAATAACTTTTCTTCTGATGAATTAGACAAATGCCCACACTCAATTAACGCCCCCGGCACGGTTGAACGCAACACCGCCAATGGTGCATGCCGCACCGCCGGACCGGGCTGTTGTTCTATGCCGGCACGTTTGAACGCACGTGCGCAATCATTTGCATATTCTTCGGACATTTCTGCAACCGCGTGCTGTTGCAATGACGACAAAGCAATACGAATATCTTTGGAAAAACTTTCAAATCCAGATACATCTATTTTATCCGCGGCATTTTCAGCATCTGCCAATTTCTGTGCTTCTTCGTCAGATGCTTTTTCAGACAGCGTATAAATTGAAAAACCCTTCATAGAACGACTTGGGTTCGCGTTCGCATGAATAGATATAAATAAATCTGCCTTTTTCTTTTCGGCAATCGCCGCCCTGTCTGCCAATTTCAAGTATGTATCATCCGCACGCGTCATATAAACCGCGAATCCTGCATTTTGCAATGCACTGCGTAATTTGCGCCCCACAGATAACACAAATGCCTTTTCTTTTGTTCCGCCACGCCCGATACAGCCCGGATCTTTACCACCATGCCCAGGATCAAGTACGATTATACGCTTACGCGTGGATGTTTCATTGCCACCACTGGATGATGCAGCCGCCGCCACACCATTGGTCGCGCCCGCCACAAAATCTAAAACAAGACGATAATCATTGTCACCATTAGGTTCCAAAACCATAATTTGATTTTTCGGTATTTCGGAAATCGGTTTCCGTAATTCTGCGATAATATTTAATGAATCGCCAACCTGAGTCTGGGTCATATTTTTAACCAATGTACCCGATGCTAATTTCGCGGATACAGATGTATCACCAATAGTATTAGACAATCGTACAGTCAATTTTTCGGGGCTATAAACCAATGTATAAGAAGGTCGCCCCGATGTTTCAATCACTATGCGTGTTTTACCATTTGGTTGAACCCCCGTGCGCATAGATTTTAACGAACTGCGTGCAGCGCACGCCATACGCGGCAACAACCCAGCAATCACGAACCCAACACCCGAGATTTGCAAAAGACGACGTCTTGATATTTTCATAACGCATATATTATACCAAAAAATATGTCCGTTTTCAAAAGAAAACGGACATATATCACAATTATTTTTTAACTTATTTATATATACATGTACTGAACTGTTGCGCCATCATAGATTTTTCTGCAGCGGACATTTCAGCAACAGGGACAATAAAGCAACGCGTGCTGTCACGTAAAATAAACAGATTGGTACCATTCTTGTATGCGGTCTGCATATTGTCCATTTGCGCAGGTGTAAAAAACGCGTTTTGTGTCAGCGGTGAATTCGTAAGTCCCGCCTGAATAACTGTATTCGCAGTCGCATAATCATAAATTTCTGTACGGGATGTGACATCCATATACAAAGACGAATTTACTGCGTCATCATTTTTTTTTTGCGTATCAGGAAACGCAACCGTTGTCGCCACATTCGCAACGTTTTGCAATACCGATGCGCCCGAATTATCACGTGTCGGTAAATTTAATTGCATATCTTCACCACATGCCAAATTCATACGGTTCGTATAAGATGCCAACACAGAATCAACAGCGGTTTCCCAATCAGATGCCTTTTTATTTAAATCCAACGTGACGATTTTTTCCGCCCATCCCCAAATATTTGCACCTATGTTGCCAGCATTCGCAAAACGAGATACCATTTCCGCAGAACCGCCCGCGACACCCGCACCACAATAATCAGTCAGTTGCGACATCAACATACTGGACGTTTCATTACCATATGCCAACGCCACCGCATGACAAGACAATGCCGCTTCTAATTCTTGGCGACGTTCCAGACACTGGGGCGAATGCGCCTTGGTTAATTCTTTTGCCATGTTCGCCATGGACATCCATGCCATTAATTCTTGTTGAACATACTTTGGACACAACTGAGCCGCAGTATTCAACCCACCAGCGCCCATTCTTGTATTCGCCGCATAATTCGGCAGCAACACTGATGTATCATTCCGCAGACACAGCAAGACATAGTTATACAATTCACTTTCCGTCATAAACTTTTGCGCACAGCGGTTTTCCACTTGCCCCGGGACAACCGTTATATCACCACAGTAATCCGACAAACATTTATCAATTTTGGTGCGGCACGCATTATCAACATCGGGCACATTCACGATATAGTATGTATTGCGAAGATTTGTTTTGTACGCGTTTGCCAAACCTTGGTTTCCACGCAATCCGTTTGCCGTACCCACAGACGCTGTTGTATTAACCAACCCACCGCGCGCAGTATTATTCGCAACGGTTCCCGCAGACACACCATACGCCGATGCTGCGACCAAGCATGCACATATTGAACCACATATTCTGAATAAATGTTTCATGGAAACCTCTCTCTTGTTTTAGAATTTTATCACAATCAAAACAAAAAGGCAACATCTGATTTAATGTTGATTTTAGATTTTTTGCTGGTAATATTAAATCATGATTTTGGCTAATGAAGTTTTAAATGAAATTCAAGAAACCCTGACAACTCTTCGGGGGTTTCTTTGACCCCGATAAAATCCGCGAACAAATTGCCGCATTTGCAGAAAAATCTTTGGCACCCGATTTATGGGATAATCCAGATGAGGCGCGTACAATTATGCGCCAGAAAACCGCACTGGAACGCGAATTAAGTGACTTTGAATCTATGGAATCAGAATATAATAATTTGCGTGAATTGTACACAATGGCACCCGATGACAATGATGTTATTGATGGCATTGAAAAATTGGCGGCGCGTGTACAAAGTGCAAAATATATCACACTGTTTAATAACCCAGCGGACGGAAATAATGCGTTTTTGTTCATTCAGGCGGGTGCCGGTGGCACAGAAGCACAAGATTGGACCCAAATGTTAACGCGTATGTACACTCGTTGGGCGGAACGACATGATTTTTCGGTTGAGGTTGTTGAAGAACACCCCGGTGACACGGCGGGAATAAAAAGTATTACTATGAGAATCATTGGTGAACGCGCGTATGGGTGGCTGCGCAATGAAATTGGCGTTCATCGATTGGTGCGCATTTCGCCGTTTAACGCGAACGGAAAACGCCAGACCAGTTTTGCATCTGTTGATGTATGGCCGGATGTTGATGATTCAATTCAGATTGATATAAATGAAAAAGATTTGCGAATTGACACGTATCGTTCTTCGGGCGCGGGCGGTCAACATGTTAACAAAACTGACAGTGCGGTTCGTATTACACATATTCCAACCGGAATAGTCGTCACATGCCAAAATGAACGCAGCCAATTTCAGAACAAAGATATGGCAATGAAGATGTTGCGTTCGCGTCTGTATGAATTAGAATTACAAAAACGCGCCGCGGCGGAAGACGCCGCCAAGGCCGCACAAAAAAAGATAGAATGGGGCAGCCAGATTAGGAATTATGTCCTGTACCCGTACCAATTGGTTAAAGATGTTCGCACCGGCACCGAAACGGCGGATTCTGACGCTGTACTGGACGGTGATTTAGATAAATTTATGCTTAGTTTATTACAACGCGGTTAATTGAAACATTAATTTCCCACCGCCGGCCCGGCGATAAAATCGCCTGAGCCCGCCTTGGCATGGAATGCAGTGGCGGGGTTGGTGTCCGCCAAATCATACATGCCCAAAACCCCAGATGAATTGCGTGCAGGAACAAAATGCTGAACCAATTCACCATTGCGCCATTTTTTATATTCATATATCTTGGCATAGCCAGCATATGTACGCGAAGGATTCCATACGACAAACAATGTAGCGTTATTAGGCGTTGTAATGGCAACGTTACCAAGTTCGCTTATAACATTGCCATCTAATTTAAACACGCCACCATTATGTTCTATTCTTAGTGTATGTTTATTGGTATCACCCATCAAACCTGCAGTTATGGTAGAATTCCCCCAACCAAGCCTATAATATGAACCCGCACTTAATGCAAATGTATAAGCATTGGATGATGTGGTATTTCTTGCGCCAAAAATATTGTTTCCGTTTTCCGCAACAATTTTTGTGGGCTGAAATACCAATTCTATATCATCAGTTGATGTATCCAATGCCTGACCCGTATCAATATATTGCGTTCCTGTGGATTCAATATATAACAATCTTGTATACCCATTAGGTAACAATGGTTGCACATCAAGGGCAAATAAATCTGTGTTAATTTCCCATAATGTTCCACTATCGCTTGGGTTGCCGCTTGTATCGACCCGAATCAATGATGAATTTACCGCATTCGTGACACCTGTGTTCACCATCTCGGCGGTCACCAAGGCATCCGTATAATTATTTGTTGTACTGTATATTGGTTTTTCACCGACTTCGCCGGGGTTGCCTGTACCCGTCATAACATACCCCGCCGTGCCGGTAATTGTGTCTTGTTTCCCATCCAAACCCGTCTTAACCGCACCAACCGTCGGTACACCGGTGGCACCTGAACCAAGTGTT
>CAJOHU010000009.1 GCA_905234465.1 uncultured Alphaproteobacteria bacterium
CTGCGGTATTTGCGGATAATTCCAGTGTGACCAGTAAGAAATATGTAGATGACCTGATGTCTGGATACCAGGGTAAATTACCCGGGTCCGGCGCAAATAAACTTATGATATATGATGATGAAACTGGTATTGGTGAAAAGTCCATTGAGACAACACTTGTGTCAGGTGCCACCGGTGTACCGACGGTTGGTGCGGTTAAGACGGGGTTGGATGGAAAACAAGATACAATTACCGGCACGGCGGGTTATGTTATGACGGGTACAGGAAACGCCGGCGATGTTGGTGAACGCGCGATTTACAGTGCGAACACAAATTACTCTAATGCATTAGTCACCGCAGAAACCGTCAACACATCTGTTGCGGCGGCGGTAAACAACTCGCTTATTCGTGTGGACGAAAATGGCGCTCCAAGCGACAGCGGCACACTGTGGGAAATCAACCCGAATCTGATTGCATTAAATGTATGGATGGACGGCTATACAAAACTGCAATATGTTTCGTTGGATGGCAGCCAATATATTGAAACCGATATATATCCGAATCAATCAACTGAATTTGAAGTTGATTTTCAATCAAATGTAGATTCACTGAAATGGTTGTTCGGAGCCAGAGATTATTTGCAAGCCGACACCAGCAGTAATAAATTTAGTATGCAAACATTCTCTAGCAGCTCCAATAAAATATGGATTCAATTTGATAACACATCAAACGTGGAATTTGGGGTCGTCGCCCCCGGCGTGACGACATCAGAAAACAGATTGGCGCGACATACATTTAAAATGGCGGGCAACAAAACTTATTTTGATGGCTCTTTGTTGTACGAAGTGCAAGGATGGACGCCATTTGTTTGTTCCAATAAATTATTAATAGGAAACAATTATGCGCAATCTGGTGGCGTAACGGCGGCCGGTTTTAGTGGAAAAATATACCGTGCAAACAATATGTTTCCATGTACGCGTGATACTGATGGTGAACCCGGTTTATGCGATTTAGATTCACATACATTTTATCCGGGCAACACAAGGCTTGCTGCCGGACCATCTTGCATAAGCCCGAATTTGTTTGATAAGGCAACATATATTGCAGGCAAATATTATAATTCGTCAGGTAATATTGTTGAAAACCCTGACTATGGTATGTCTGGTTTTATACCAATGAAATCAGGGCAAACATTTGCGTTGTCAGGCAGAACACCGTCTGGTATTGCTATATTTAATACATCGCAAGTATGGCAACAACAAGTCACAGGGCAATCTTTCACAGCACCTTATGATGGTTATTTTGTTGTAAGCATTGCGGCAGGGCAACAAGATACATTGCAGGTTGAACGCGGTTCAACCGCAACAACATACCGCCCGTATGGCGAAAATATCTGTGATTAGTGTTTATCCGCCTTCGCCGATAATCATGGAATTTGTTTCCATTGGTGTGAATATTGCTACGGCGAGACACTGTCCGCCTTCGCCGATAAGTGTGAATTGTATTTTTCTTATTACAAATTACGCTACGGCGCGACTTCGGTGTAAGTGGTTAGTGGTTAGTAAACGGGCGCAACCGCGCCCGTTTTTTGTATTCCAGAGAGCAGTCATCCCGCCGACCGTGCGGGACCCAGTTTACGGCAACGCCGTAAACTTGCGTCGCAGACACGCCACTTTCGCAGACAGTAAATGTTTGCCACCGCATCGCGGTGTGACGAAAAACGGTGGCGAACGCCACCGTTTTACTAACCACTAACACTATCCACTAAAAAACTGCTTGCGTGCGATTCGTGTTTTGTTCTATGATGATATCAGGAAGGAAAGGAACATGAAACGAAAATTGGTTTCTGGGTTGGGAATTTTATTGGTTTTGCCGGCGTTTGCGGGTGCACGTTTACCCACAGTTAATGTTTCGGCGGGTGCGGTTTCTGCACGCGCGCAATACGGTGTGCCGACACAGTCAACAAATGCACAGCCCACCAAAAAACGCGTCGTCGCACGCGCCACGCGGCAAAAAAGTGCGCCTGTGTCGGTGGATGCCGGTGAAAAAATTGTCGCCAATACAGAATATCTGATTCCGAATAAACCAAGTTCTGATTTGTGGGCGAAAACCGATGCGCCGTTGCGTATGCCGCGTGCAAGTGAATTTTCGGTTATAACATCCAACGATGCGTTGCCCGAAGAATATATTACACCAAATAATGTTAATACTGAAGTTGCGGAACTTAGCAAAAAAACATCTGAATTAGATTCACAAATTGCACGTTTGATGGAAATGCAAAGACGTGCCAATAAATCGGTTGCGCCCCACCGCAACACAACAGATGAAAATGTCGCGCATACGGCGGAAATAGTACGCGCCCCGGATGTCCCAATGGATGTAATAAAACCGGCGGTTGCGAATAATTCAGATGATGATGTTCGTATCGCGCGTGTTGTTGTTCCGCGCGATGAATTAATTGGTGGCGATGTGGTAAGTCGCGCCGTCAAAAAAAGTAATACCAGCAAGATAGAAGATGTTCGTGAAGATATGACGAAAATGTCGCCGTCTGAATTGCGTCGCGCGTTTCGTAAAACATTCTTGTCGGAAAATAAACACCTGTCTACATATCCAATAGATGAACGCTTTGATGTGGCAAGTGATATCGGAACTTTCACCGAAGGTTTTACTTCTGCGCGTGACCTGTCCGAAGATTCGGAAAAGATAAGACCGTTGGAAATTAAAATAGGATTCAGAAATTCTGATTCGGCTTTGTCGCGCGAAAATTACAATTTGTTATCTGAATACGCGGGTATCGTTGTTGCAAATCCAAAGCGCGCAATCCAGGTTGCAATTCCATCATCGGTCACAAAAACAACCGAAGGTCGCAAATTGGCGGCGCGCCGTTTGGCGATTGTTGAACAGGTTCTGCGCGATACCGGCGTTTCTGAACAAAGAATTATGCCGGTGTTATCTGAACGCAACGAAGATGGTTTTGTTCTGCGCATAATTTCAAATGAACAATTTGAAACGCTGACGCGGCAAAAACGTAATATGTTTGGCGATACGGTTGGTTCAAAGACCTATAAGAGTATGAGTTGGTAATCTGCTGTGACAAAGTTTTTCGCGATTCTGCATAAATGTTTTAACAATTTTATTGAATTCTTGTTTCCATCCGCATGTCCAATTTGTGGCGCACCGGTGACAACACATGGTGAATTGTGCAGTGATTGTTGGGGATGCTTTGATTGGATTTCCGGACCGCACTGTGCGCGATGCGGGTATCCGTTTCCCGATGATTATGAATCGGGTTCTGGGGCAATGTGTCCGGTCTGTGCGGCGGGGAAAAATGATTTAGAAATTATGCGTGCAGCGTGTGTTTACGATGATATGTCGCGATCTGTGATGTTGCCATTCAAACACGGCGGGCGGATAAAGTACGCGCGTTTTATGTCACGTGCGATGATTTGGGCATTGCGAGATGTGAATATTGCGCCCGATATTATTATGCCTGTGCCGTTGGCGACGCGGCGTTTGTTTAATCGCGGTTATAACCAGGCGACTTTATTGGCACGCCAAATTGCACGGGCGTATGGTGCACCCATAGATTTTGACAGTGTGCATCGTAAATATCGCCCGAATATGGGGCATAAAACACATGCGCAACGATTTGAAAACATTCGCGGTGTGTTTAATGTGGCGGACAAAGAAAGTGTCAAGGATAAGAAAATATTGCTGGTTGATGATGTTATGACATCTGGGGCGACATTTGCAGAACTGGCGCGCGTTTTGCGCCGTGCCGGTGCATCAGAAATATACGGTGTCGTGTTTTGTCGCGTCATCCGCGCAGAATAAAACAATTGATTTTTTGGGTTGGTTTTTATATAATTCTCGTGTTCAAGAATTAAAAAGGATTATTTATGACCGAGAATTTAGCCAATACAGATTTATTGTGGGCAAAAACAGCAGAAGAAACAAGAAAAGCACTGGACGCAGGTGCAGATGTTAATTATACCACATGGACTGACGAAACACCCTTAATGCGCGCTAAAACCGCGGAACAAACGAAATTATTGATTGCTGCCGGCGCAAATGTTAATGCAAAGGATAAATATGGCCAAACGGCTTTGATGAAAGCAGAAACAGCAGAACAGACAAAATTATTGATTGCTGCCGGCGCAGATGTCAATGCAAGGGATGAACATGGCCAAACGGCTTTGATGAAAGCAGAAACAGCAGAACAAATGAAATTATTGATTGCCGCCGGCGCAGATGTTAATGCGGAGGATGAAGATGGTGATACAGCTTTGATATATGCCCAAGATATATATGCCAAACTAATAGGTCAAAGATTATCACCAATAGAGAGAACAAAAATATTAAAAGAACAAACAAAATTATCAATAGAAAAAACAAAAGTATTAATTGCCGCTGGTGCAAACGTTAATGCAAAGGGCTATGATAATGAAACGGCTTTGATGTGTGCCCCAACAGCAGAACTGACAAAATTGTTAATCGATGCTGGGGCAGATGTAAATGCAAAGGATGTTTTTGGCGAAACGGCCCTGATGAAAGCGTTAACAGCAGAAGAAACAAAACTGCTTATTGCCGCCGGCGCAGATATTAATGTAAGAAGTGAATATTACCATTACACAGCTTTGATATGCGCCCACACAGTAGAACAAGCGAAATTATTAATTGACGCAGGTGCAGATGTTGAAACAGGAGATTTCAAAATAGTTGAAGACGTTTATGAACGACGTGGTCGACGAGGTGATTATGAACAAGTGGAAGCAGTTCGGGAATTAATTAAACAACAAGAGAAAATGAAAACAGAAAAGAAAAAAATACAACGTGAAAAAAATGATGAAACAAAACAGCGTTTGAAATCTAAACCGCGTGATAAGAAACTGTCGGGTGTTGTTTTTGCTGATGCAATTGCAAAAATGAAACTTTCCGGGGAAATCAAGGGTGATGTTACACCGGATCGCGCAAAAAAAATTATAACAAAAATGATGCGCGACCGTGTATTAAGTGAACGAAATGCCAAGAAATAATTTCAGCATGATTTATAACAAATACCGTCACGATTGTGGCGGTTTTTGTTTAATAAGTTTCCAGAAAATCGGCACGTTTACAAAAATTGGGCGAGTAGCCATATAATCACCAATATGTCACTTGAAATTCATTTTCTATCTGATATTATTCTATGAAAATAACCAAGGGCACAGATATGAATATAGATTTGGGAAAAAATATTGCACCACGCGAAATAGAATCGCGTATTCAGAAATTCTGGGATGAAAATCATTTTTGGGATAACGATGTCAATTCCAAAAAGACGCCGTTTTGTATCATGATGCCGCCACCAAATGTGACCGGTAATTTGCATATGGGGCATGCGTTGGACAATGTTATGACCGATATTATTTGCCGTTATAAACGGATGTCTGGGTTTGATGTGTTGTGGCAACCGGGAACAGACCATGCGTCTATTGCAACCCAGTTATTGGTGGAACGTGATTTGTCAAAACGTGGTATTAATCCGCACAGTTTGTCTTTGAATGAAAAATTGGATGCGGCGTGGAAATGGAAGGCAGACAAAGGTGGTCAGATTCTGAATCAGTTGCATATCTTGGGCGCAACACCGGTATGGAGCCGCGAAAGATTTACTATGGACGAAGGTTTGTCGCGCGCGGTTACAAAACTGTTTGTGAAAATGTATAACGAAGGTCTGATATATCGTGAAAAACGTTTGGTGAATTGGTGCCCGAAACAACAAACATCTGTATCTGACCTGGAAGTGGAAACTCGCGAAGAACATGGCAAGTTTTACTATTTTAATTATCCGTTGGTTGATGGCGGATTCGTAGAAATTGCAACAACACGGCCAGAAACACTGTTTGGTGATGCCGCAATCGCAATTCATCCAGAAAACGAAAAATTAAAACATCTGATTGGTAAAAAAGCAATCATACCGTTGACCAATATTGAAATTCCGATTGTTGGTGATGTTCATGCAGATCCAGAAAAAGGGACGGGTGCGGTGAAAATTACACCTGCGCATGACTTTGATGATTACGAGGTTGGCTTGCGTCACAATTTGACACCGGTATGTATTTTAACGCCAGATGCGAAATTGATAAGTTCGGCACCGGTGCCAAAAAAATATTGGGGCATGGACAGGTACGATGCACGCAAGGCGATTGTGGCGGACATTGAATCCGCTGGGTTGATGACCAAGATAGAAGATAAAATTATTCCAACACCGTATTCGCAACGTGGGGCGGTGCCTGTGGAACCAATGCTAACCATGCAGTGGTTTGTTGACGCAGAAAAATTGGCAAAGCCCGTTATCGCCGCAGTTGAGGCAGGCAAAGTCCAATTCTTGCCGGAACACCGGTACAATTTATTTATGTCTTGGATGAAGAATATTCGTCCATGGACAATTTCACGACAACTTTGGTGGGGGCATCACATTCCGGCGTGGTATGATTCTGATGGAAATGTCTATGTTGCTGAAACGGAACAAGAAGCAATCAAACAATCGGGCGGCAAAGAATTAACTCGTGACCCAGATGTTTTAGATACTTGGTTTTCATCGGGATTGTGGCCTTTTTCCACGCTTGGGTGGCCCGATGAAACAGATGAATTAAAACGCTATTATCCTACAGATTTATTGTATACCGCAGCAGATATTATATTTTTCTGGGTTGCGCGTATGATGATGTTTGGAATGTATGTTATGGGCGATATTCCGATAAAAACTGTGAATTTTCATGGTTTGGTGCGCGACAGTCACGGTCAGAAAATGTCCAAAACCAAGGGCAACGGTGTTGACCCGTTGGTCACTGTGGAAAAATTCGGCGTTGACGCATTGCGTTATTGGATTTCTACGGCACCCATCGGAACAGACATTCGGTACAGCGATGACGAAGTCAAACGCGGTTCAAAGTTGATGACGAAACTGTGGAATGCAACCAAATATGTATTGATGAATTTGACAGATTTTGAACCGATTGGTACCGCACCGGCGGTTGCGAATCGTCCAATAGAAGACCGTTGGATTTTGTCCGAATTAAACAAAACGATTGCCGAAGTTCGTAAAAATTTGGATAAGTATGATACATTTAATGCACGTGGGGCGATTGATACATTCTTTTACGATATGTTCTGTGACCAATATTTGGAATTTATCAAAGACCGTTTTTGGTCGCCAGAAAAATATGGTGCTGAATCCAAATTGTCTGCACAATGGACATTGTGGACGGTACTGCGTGCAATAATCGGGCTGTATGCACCGTTTATTCCGTTTATTACCGAAGAATTATGGCAGAAAATTTATCAACAATTTGAAGGTGGTAAAACATTGCACTTGACCGAGTATCCGGTGTTGCACCAAGAATATGAAACCGATGTTTCCGATATGCAGTACGCGATTGACACAATTCGTGCCGTCCGCGGTCTGCGCACAGAACGCAAGATTGGAAATGGCGCAAAATTGGAAACATTAACTGTATCGCGTGATGTGCCAGAATCGCTGTATGAATTGATAAAATCTGGGGCGCGTGCGAATAATATTGTCGTTGGCGATTCAGTTGATTTTGTTGTCGCGCAAAATGGGGAAAATAAAAATGCATAGCGCAAAACTGATTATAAATCGTGAATTGCAAACATATCAATGTGACAGGTATGGCAATATGCGCCCGGGAATTTTGATGAATGAACTACAGGGTATGGGTGATACACATGCAGAAATGTTGGGATGTGGTCGTACGTTTATCCATGAAAACAATGTTGGTTGGGTTGTCACGCATTATTTGGTAGATATTGTAAAGATGCCGCGTAATGGTGAAATGTTGGAATATTCCACGTGGCCGGCATCTCACGATAATTTGCGTGCATTGCGTGATTTTGAAATTCGTTCAGAAAATGGAGAATTGCTAGTTCGTGCGACATCGCAATGGGTTTTATTTGATTTAGCAAATCGGCGATTGGTGCGCATAGATGATTGGGTAAAACACAATCCGTGGCCGGTGGACATGCCACGTGCATATGACCGTAAATTTGAAAAGTTTCCAGGATTCGAATCGGAAAAGACACATACATTCAAATGCCGATTTGATGATATTGATGAAAATCAGCATATAAACAATGCGGTGTATGCCGTATGGGCAACAGAAAGCGTGGGATACGAATATCGCAATACACATACCTTGTGCGGTATAGAATTAAATTATAAACACGAAATTGCACCCGACATGCCCCAGGTTTCTATAGATGTTAAATGCGATGGCAATATTACACACCACCGTATTCACACCACCGATGCCGCCGGCACAGACATTGAAAATGCCCAGGTTATATGTCGTTGGCAACCCCGATAAATAAAAAAATCCGACACATGTCGGTATAAAATTTTTCGTTTTTTATATCTTTATTGAATCCAAATTTCCGCAATACCCGTCACTGTATTTGAACTTGGTGCGCCAGAGGCCGTCACAGGAACCTTGATATACGATGCAGAAACATCCTCATTGGCATCTGTACCGGTGTATGTTAAAACCTTACCTGCCGCAACATCAGAAGATGGGGCGGTTTGTTTGTCACTAACGTCAACGCTTACATCTGACCATGTACCATCACCCTTTAAGAATTTATCTATATCGGCTATTTCTGGTTTCTTTACTAATCCCGACTTTCCCGCGGCTGTTGAGGTGGCGCCAGTAAATACGGAATACGTGGTATTAGTATTATATTGACCTTGACCAACAAAATTCCATGCCGTTCCATCAAACATCCATATAGTTGGGGTATTAGCCAACCAAACCTTGGGTTCAGTTGTTGTTGTAAGTGCAGCACCCTTATATTTCATCGGGTACACATCATTATCAAAACCGGACACCTTTAAACTACTTCCGCTTGTGGACGATGTGTTATCAGGTGTCACCACAATAACAGTTCCGGGTATAATTTTTGTTAATCCCGAAACAGTGACCTCTTTCGGCTTGTTGCTAGCCCCAGTATTTGATGTACCAAAAAATACATTACCGGTGGTGCCCAATTCTAAATTACCACTGGAATTCACGACCAATGTTTTACCAACATAGGCATCATTGTCGCCCGTACCCTGGTCATATGCAACCATATTTGTATCAACATAGTCTTTACTGGTAAGAATGGTGTTTGCAAATGCAACAGATGGCATCGCCAAACATAATGGCAACGCCAACGCAAAAACCGCAAATTTCTGCATGTTACGCATTAATCTCCATTTCCCCAACATATAAAACCTTAACCTTCTTATGTGAATGCTAACAAATTTGCGCGCACCGTGTAAACAAAAAAATTATAAAAAATAAAAAAAATTTACACGCCGTGTGTATCAATGAATACACCCCGGCGTGTAAAGTCTGTTTGTTGTGTTGTTATATCAATATAATACCATAAAATAGCATTAAAAAAAAATAAAAAATTTTTTTGTTTGATTTTGTGATATTTTTCGTGAAAAATATGCGCGCAAAATAACAACAAAGGAGACACCATGAGTAATAAATGGGTATACACTTTCGGTGATGGTCATGCCGAAGGTCGTGCAGATATGCGAAACTTGCTTGGTGGCAAGGGTGCAAATTTGGCCGAAATGAATTTGGTTGGTTTGCCTGTGCCGGCGGGATTCACCGTCACAACCGAGGTTTGCACATATTACTATGAAAACAATCAAACATATCCGTCTGATTTAATGGACCAAGTTCGTGCAGGTATAAACCACATTGAAAAAATTATGGGCAAGAAATTCGCCGATATGGAAAATCCTTTGTTGGTTTCCGTTCGTTCTGGGGCGCGTGTTTCAATGCCGGGTATGATGGATACTGTTTTGAACCTTGGGTTAAACGACGAAACGGTTAAGGCATTGGCAAAAATTTCTGGGAACGAACGATTCGCATACGATTCATATCGTCGTTTTATTATGATGTTTTCAGATGTCGTGTTGGGTGCAGATATTGACCTGTTTGAACATACACTGGAACGCATGAAAGAAGAAAAAGGATATAAGGTTGATACAGAACTGACCGCGGATGATTTGAAAAATTTGGTTGAACAATTCAAAGAAATCGGCGTGAAAATCGGTAAAGTCTTTCCGCAAGACCCTTGGGAACAGTTGAAATTAGGTATCGGCGCAGTTTTCGGTTCGTGGATGAGCAAGAAAGCCATCACATATCGCAAATTGAATAATATCCCGGGTGATTGGGGTACCGCAGTAAATGTCCAAGCAATGGTTTTCGGAAATTCGGGCGATGACAGTGCAACCGGTGTGTGTTTTTCACGCGACCCAGCAACCGGTGAAAACAAATATTATGGCGAATATTTGATTAATGCCCAAGGCGAAGATGTTGTCGCAGGTATTCGCACACCACAACCAATGAGCAAGGATGATTCCGGACGTGTATCTTTGGAAGAAGCCATGCCGAATGTTTATCGTGAACTGTGCGATGTGCGCGAAAAATTGGAAAAGCATTATAAAGATATGCAAGATATGGAATTTACCATAGAACACGGAAAACTGTGGATGTTGCAATGTCGCAATGGGAAACGCACTGCGGCGGCGGCTGTTCGTATGGCGGTTGAAATGGTGAACGAAGGTCTGCTTACTAAACAAGAAGCAATTCTGCGTGTTGGTGCCGACCAATTAAATCACTTGTTGCATCCTATGTTAGACCCCAAGGCAGAAAAGAAAGTTATTGCCACAGGCTTGCCGGCATCCCCGGGTGCGGCGGTGGGCATGGCGGTATTCTGTGCCGAAGATGCCGAAAAATGGGCATCCGAAGGCAAGAAAGTCATGCTTATTCGCATTGAAACATCGCCCGAAGATATTGCGGGTATGAATGCCGCCCAAGGCGTTATTACGGCGCGTGGTGGTATGACATCGCACGCGGCGGTGGTTGCGCGTGGTATGGGTACACCGTGTGTATCTGGGTCCGCAGACATCAAGATTGATTATGAATCCAAGACAATGAAAACAACCGGTGGTGATGTCATTCACGAAGGCGATTGGGTTTCTATTGATGGCGCCAAAGGTCAAATTATCGCAGGTGCGGTTCCAACTGTATCTGTGGAATTGACAGGTAATTTTGGAACATTAATGGAATGGGTTGATGAAATCAAAGATTTGACGGTCAAAGCAAACGCCGAAACACCAAAAGATGCGAAACAGGCGCGTGACTTTGGTGCCGAAGGTATCGGTTTGGCACGTACAGAACACATGTTCTTTGATCCGGCACGAATCCAAGATATGCGCGAAATGATTTTGGCAGAAGATGAAGCCGGTCGTCGTGCGGCATTGGCGAAACTGTTGCCGTATCAACGCGCAGACTTTATAGAACTGTTCAAGATTATGGACGGTCTGCCGGTGACAATCCGTCTGATTGACCCGCCATTACATGAATTCTTGCCGCATACCGATGCAGATATCGCAGAATTGGCGGCACATATCGGAAAACCGGTAGAATTCGTTAAGGCGCGTGCCGAAGCATTGCACGAACAAAACCCGATGTTGGGTCATCGTGGTTGTCGTTTGGCGATTACATATCCAGAAATCTGTGAAATGCAGACTCGTGCAATACTATCTGCGGCATTGGAATGTAAAAAGAACGGCATTTCTGTTCACCCAGAAATAGAAGTTCCGTTGGTCGGTTCCAAGAAAGAAGTTGATATCGTTAAATCTGTGATTGATGCAACGGCAAATTCGCTGTTTGCGGAAACAGGCGAAAGTATTGAATACACAGTTGGTTCAATGATTGAATTGCCGCGTGCGGCGGTTTTGGCAAACGAAATCGCAGAAAGTTGTGAATTCTTTGAATTTGGCACAAACGATTTGACCCAGACCACTTTGGGTATGTCACGGGATGATACCGGCAAGATTTTGGATGAATATCGTGCACGCGGTATCTATGTCGCAGACCCATTCGCATCGGTTGACCAATTGGGTGTCGGTCTGTTGATAAAAGACGCGGTTGCCAAAGCACGCGCAACCAAAGGCGATAAAATTCACCTTGGCGTTTGCGGTGAACACGGTGGTGACCCAGATTCCATTGAATTCTTCCATAAATGTGGATTTAATTCCGTTTCGTGCAGTCCATTCCGTGTGCCAATCGCACGGCTTGCGGCGGCCCAGGCGGCGGTTAAATTCCCGCGGAAATAAAAAATGCCCTTCGGGGCATTTTTAGTGGTTAGTAAACGGTTGCCATCGCAACCGTTTTTAAATATTTTTCTGACATTTGAACATACAGAAACCACGATAAAGTAATCGCATAAAAATCTCTTCGGGGATGGGTAATTGTCCGCGTTCATATTTGCTTAATTCTTTCAGTGATATTTTAAATATTCTTGCGGCGTCGCGTCTTTTTATGTTTTGTTGTTGCCGCGCACGACGCAACATCGCGCCATAATATTTTGTATCAACCAATACAACCATTGTTTTCCTCCTTTTAATTAAAATACCGCCAATGACGAATTGACGGTTGGAGGCTAGAAAACTGCAGTATAAAACAGTATTGCTTATTCAATATATTCGCAACCCTCCAACCAAGTGGAGTTTTTTTATACTGGGGGTTTTCTAGACCCCGCATTGGGCGTCACCCAATGCACCTGGTATTATATCAAAAAAACACCACTTTGCAAATAAAATTCCAGATACCACCCACTAACCCCTAACCACTAACACTAACCACTAAGTCCCTTTACAGACCCGACTAAAAATGTTATAATACAATAAACATGGGGTGCGGTTTGTGCGCGAATCCCCCCGAAATGTATTGGATTTCTGGGAAAATCCCGGGATATAGGAGAGTATAAATGAAAAAACGTTCTGTCGGAAATTTGTGTAAAAATGCACTTGGAACTGTTTTGTTATTGGTGGGGGCATTTTTCGTGTGTTCAACTTTGTTGTCTATGCGGGTCGTGTTTGCAGACCCGATTGGTCCGGTGTTTGGAAATGAAACGGGTGCGACGCAAAGTGCGGCGTCACCGCGTACATCTGGGCGAACAAATCCGCGTGGCGGGGCAACATCTGCACGGCCAACAACCGCGACATCTACATCTGGGGTGGCGAATGCATCGCGTGGGGTTGCAACCCGTAATGTTTCGGCAAGACAAACCAATCCGGCGCGTACAACAACCACACGTAATGTTGTTTCCCGCACAACAACAAATCGCGCGACAGCAAATCGTAATGTTCGGTCACGTACCGCCACAACAACTGCGGCGCGCATATCGTTGGAAGGTGACCCAATCCGTGGTGCCAAAAATAAAAACAATTCTACATACTATACGTATCTGAATGGTAAATTGTATTCTGGAAATTATTCAAATATTATTGATTCAACAACCGGTTTAATTTCTGCGGATGCGTACAGCAACTGTTTGGAATCGTATTATACATGTATGGATGAAATTTGTACGGCACGTAATGCGGCGCAACGGCGCTGTGCATGCGCGGGTCGCGTCAAGGCGTTCGCAGAAGCCGAAGACAAATTGGAATCTGCAAACGAAGAATTGATTAAGGTTTCAGGTGAATTGGCATTGTTGATTGCAAACAAAGGAAAAGAAGTCAGTTCTGCATTCAGCCTTACAGACGCAGAAAAAGTTATGAATTGTGCATCTTGGCGTGAAGCAAGCCGTAATAAAACCGCAACAGAAGAACAATTTGGAACATGGTGTGAAGATCATGGTATATATGACAGTAATTCGTGCGGTATAAACGAGGCACCAAGTTATTGCAGCAACGAAAGTGTTTATGGGTTTAATGTTGAGAATTTAGACGGTGCAGGTTCTGATATATTGGCGTCTTTGGCACAATGGGCGGATAATGTTAAGGGGAACGTTGATACAATATTGACCAACAAAGATGACAATGTGTTCGCCGCGATTTCTACACTTACCGGCGTAATCAACGGTATCACCGGTTCAACGGCATCTTTGTATGAAACAGAAACGGTTGATACATTGGCGGAAACATGGGGTTATGATTTGTTCCGTTATGCGCATAACAATGTTTGTGCACGGGTCTTAGATTCTTGCTTTAACGGCATATACGAAGCATGCGGTACACCGCCGTCTGATGGGCGTTGTGCGAACGGTGCGACATCATCTTGCCCATTTAATTATAACAGCAAGGTTGAAATAGAATCGAATGGCAATATTAAATTGAACGAACGTGGTTCTGGTACCGCAACCGCGAACGCGTCGGCGTCATGCTTTGGGTACACATCTTCGTCGGGTGACCCGTATTCATCTTTGCGCGGACCGGTTGCGGATGCGCGTCGTTCTGTGATGCAGAAATACTTATTGGACGCGAATGCAGATTGCGACCTGTATGGTGAACAGTTAAAGACAACGGCACAAAAGATTTCTTATCAAAAGGTTGCCGCACAACAGGCATTACAGCAGAAGCGTTTGGAATTCTATAATGAAGAACAGGAAAGTGTATTATCTGCTGCGATTGCCGCAGGTACGAACTTTAGTGAATGCGTCAGTGAATTGTATGATTGCTATGAAACCCAAGATTCTGCACACGAAGACTGGTCTACATCGCGCATAAAAACATATTGCGCACAAATTGCTAATGCCCCGCATTGCTATCAAGACATGATTTGCAATCCATCAGCGGCGCAGTTCAAAGCGATTATTGATGTCGCAGACAGCACGTCTTGCACATGGCACCCAAGTGATTACAAACAAAACACTTGTCGTAATGTTGTGACATTGAACGAAATTCTGAATCGGGCAAGTGACAACCCAAGCACCCCCGGTGTCGGAGTTTTAAAGAATGGCAATTCTGCGGCGTTCCGTGAACAATGCCTGCGTGATGCGTTGGGATGCGGTACGGATGGAACCAGTGGTTGTATCCGTTCTTGGACGAAATAATCAGTAATACAGAAAAATAAAAATCGGGGAATTGCCCCGATTTTTTTGTGTTGTGCGAAACACTCTTTGCATAAAATTTTATACAAAATCCTTGACTTTTAATAAAAAAAGCATACAATTTGCATAAACTTTTGAACAAAAGTTAAAAAACAACCATAAAAGGATTTGAATATGAGTGACTTTGCAATCTTTCAAACCGGTGGCAAACAGTATCGTGTTAAAACCGGTGATGTTATCAAGGTTGAAAAATTGGACGCGGATGGCGATGTCACATTTGACCATGTATTAATGATTGGTGACCGTGTTGGTACACCGACCATTGACGGTGCAAGTGTTGTCGCAACTGTCGTTGAACAAAAACGTGCGGACAAGGTTTTGGTGTTCAAGAAAAAACGCCGTCAGAATTATCGTCGCACACGTGGTCATCGTCAGTTTATTACTGTGTTGAAAATCAAAGAAATCAAGGGTTAATCCCCGGAATTAAAGGAGTTTAATTATGGCACATAAGAAAGGTGGTGCGAGTACATCCAATGGACGCGATTCTGCGGGACGCAGACTTGGCGTTAAAAAATCTGGTGGCGCACGCGTTATTCCGGGTAATATCATTATTCGTCAGCGCGGAACCGCTGTTCACCCGGGTGAAAATGTAGGTATGGGCAAAGACCATACTATATTTGCGAAAATCGCCGGAGTGGTGAAATTCAAACGCGGATTCCGTGACCGGAAAACGGTATCGGTTATCCCCGAAGAAACCACAAAATAATAAAAAACGCCCGTTTGGGCGTTTTTTATTGAATTAATTATTTTGATCTGTAATGGCGTTATCTAATTCTGCATAATTCTCACTGCGCATTTCATCTAACATATTTGATACAGTGCTGTCTGGAATTCCAAGTTGTCCCAACACACCACGCGCCAACATTAACGAAGATTCTACGGTTTCTGGCCACGCTTCTTTAACGCCTTCTTTTAACAGTGCGCGTGTTTCAACCAGATTGCGTGCGCGTGCAAATATTTTTACACGTGGGGCAACACTGCGGATACTTAAAACCGCATTGCGTGCTGTATTTGTATTATCCAACGCAACAACAACTGCGCGAACACGGCGTCCACCCAAACCAAAATCGCGTAACACTGTTGGATTTGTACTGTCGCCATAAAACACATTGTATCCTTTTTCGCGCCCCAGCATAATGGAATTCACACTAAGGTCAATCGCCACATACGGTATTTTGCGCGCACCCAGAACATAGGCAATAATTTGACCTACACGACCGAATCCACAGATTATAACTTCGGGTTGAATATCTTTGCTGCCCGCATTTAATTGACGTGTACGCGAACGCGCAAACCATTTTGTTGAACGCATTATTCTGTCATGTATCGCCAGCAAGAATGGTGTTGACACCATAGATAAAATAATTATCGCTGTCAAAATTTCTTGATGTGCCGGCGGCACCGCAGATATACCACTGGACTTCATTGTTTGGAACATCAGCAATGCGAATTCTCCGCCCTGGCTTAACACCAGTGCAATCAATCGTGCATCATTAAGCGATATATGACGTACACGTGCCACCATAAATAACGCCAAGAATTTGATAATCACCAACCCAACCATACCCAACACAACGATGTACCAATTTGTGTATAATATTTCCAGATTCAGTCCCATTCCCAATGCCACAAAAAACAAGGACAAGAATAATAACGCATATGGTCCAATTTCTGCGCGAACTTCATGACTGTATATTGTTTCAGACATCAACATACCCGCCAAGAAAGCCCCCAATCCAACCGGCAACCCCATTAAATCCAACACAACCGCCCAAAGTGCGATATTCAACATGACAACCAATAAAAACGCTTCTTTAGATTTTAATCGCGCAACACGCCGCATCAAAGGATTCAATATAAAACGTCCAACAATAACAACGCCCAATATCAATGTCACAGATGTCACCGCAACATCAACAAGTGTCGCACCAAAGTTAAACGAACGCCCCGCGAACACCGGCAACATCGCCAACAACGGAATAGACAATAAATCTTGGAATAATAATATTGAAAATGTTTGATGCCCCATTGTGGTGTTTAATTGATTTCTGTCTGTTAACAACTGCATGTCTTCAGATGTACTGGACATAGCCAACAGCAACGATACAGTTATCGCCCCCAATATTGACCACGTTGTTATTCCAACCAAAACAGGAAACAACATCACCGCAACCATTAAAACCTGGGCGGCACCAAACCCAAAAATTGTTCTGCGCATTTGCCACAGGCGCTTCATATTTATTTCCAGCCCAATTGTGAACCACAAAAACAGGATTCCTAAATCACCAAGGAAAGTTAGTGTAGAATCTACCTGGAACAAATCTAATACAAAAGGTCCTGCGATTATGCCGGCAACCAAAAACGCCACAACCGCACCGATTTTCATAGTACGCAGCAAGAATACCAATACAAAAACGATTGTAAAAAATATTAAAACAGATAAAGACATCTCTCTCCCCTAAAATAACCCCGATTTGATTATAGCAAAAAAGCGTGTCACCTATGCAACCAATTTTTTAGAAATTTCTAAAAATTTTTCGGGTGATAAATCTTCGGCGCGTTCCGTACCATTCAACCCAAATTCAGACCAATCAACATCACGAATTATTCCGCGTATCATTTTTCGCCGCATTCCGAACAATCGCGCCGTTAAATTTTCAAGTGCAGATATATCACCAACATTTTTTATTTTTTCTGCGTTTGGAATAATTTGAACAACTGCGCTTTCAACACGCGGACGCGGAACAAACGCGGTGGATGGTACCCCAAACAAAATTTGTGCGTCCGCAACCAGTGATGTCAAAACCGCTAATCTCCCATACTGCGTGTCCCCGGTGTGTGCAACAATTCTTGATGCAACTTCACGTTGAAACATCAATGTTAATGATGAAATTTGTACCCCACGCGCAATATCATGCAACCAATTAATCAATAATTCTGTGCCGATATTATATGGCAAATTTGCACATATTGAAAATTTTTCGCCGGCAATTTTTTCAATATCAACCCGCAGCGCATCATCATAAATCACCTTAAATCGTCCACCTGATGCTGCGACAATTTGCGACAAAATAGGTTCGGTTGTTTTGTCTTTTTCTATGGCGATTACGCTGCGTGCACCCGCCATTAACAGTGCGCGTGATAAACCGCCCGGACCGGGTCCAACCTCTATCACCAAAGATTTTTCTATATTCGGCACACTGCGTGCGATACGACCCGTCAAATTCAAATCAAATAAAAAATTTTGACCGAATTGCTTCTTGGGTTCCAATCCAGATTCGCGCATCATCTGGGATACTGGTGGCAAAGAATTAATCATATCGTTCATAATATGCGCCGTCCTCCAAATGCCAATGACAATGTGCCATCATCAATATAGTCTAAATCCCCACCCAACGGCACCCCAGATGCCAATTCAGTAAACCGCACATTAGTATTCGTTAGTGTTGAAATAATATATTGTTGGGTGGTTTTGCCTTCAACAGTGTTTGGCAACGCAAAAATAATTTCGTTTATATGTTCATCCAATATGCGTTGTGGCAAGTTCTTTATATTCAAGTCATCAGGGGTAATGCCCGATATGCCTGACAACATACCCCCCAAGATATGATAGCGTCCATTAAACACGCCTGATTTTTCTAATGTCCAAACATCAGAAAAATCACGTACCAAACACAACATACCATTCGCACGCGATACGTCACGACAGTATTCGCAAGTCCCCATCGTCCTGTCGGTCAGTACCCCGCAAACAGGACATGGACAAACGCTTTCATTTGCATCGTTTAATGCCGCGACTAATTTATCAATACGTCCGGTTTTATCTTGTAATAAATCCAGCACTATACGCCGCGCCGCACGATTTCCCACGCGCGGCAATTTTGCGAATTGTTTAATAAGTTTTTCTATTTTTGGATTCATCACGGAATATCATAGCAATCAATGAAACACAAAGCAATCAATTCCCGCATTTGTTGCACGATTCTTTAATTCATTCGCCCCAGATTCTGTCAGACCCGCAACACGAACACGGTACAGTCCTGTGCCTGTTGGTTCTGTATATCCATTTACACCGAATGTATTTTGAATTTTTGACAACACATTGTTTGCCGCACTTTGCGAAGAAAATGCGCCAAATTGCACACCAACACCACCACGCGCGGCAATCGCATGTGCATCTGATGCATATTTTTGAACGATTGGCGATGTCACCGGTGCGGGCATTACGTCAACTGATGTGACGTTCGTTTGCTTTGCCACCGATGGTGCACCAACATTTAACATTTCAAATCCGCGATTTAGCATACGTGCCGATACATCAGAACGAACATCTTTATCTTCTGCGCCCAATACAACAGAAATTAAACGGTGACCGTTCTGATTTGCGGTTGCAACCAAAGAATATTTAGATTTGTTTGTAAATCCAGTCTTCATACCGTCACACCCTGGATATGTTCCAAGCAACCGATTACCGTTTGTATATGTTTTGCCGTTATATGTCCAAGAACGAATACCAAAATATTTCCAATATTGCGGGAAATGTTTATACACCGCCATAGACAACAATGCGATATCGCGCGCCGTAGACAATTGGTCATCGTCCGGCAATCCAGATGAATTTTCAAAATTTGTCCGCGACAGTCCAATCTCACGTGCAACCCGTGTCATCAGTGATGCAAACGTACCTTCTTTACCACCTTTCAGGTTTTCCGCCAACACACGCGCAACATCGTTTGCACTGTGTACCGCCAACGCGATGATTGCATCTTCTACACGAATTTTTGAACCCGCCGTCAATCCCAATTTAACCGGTGCCGCCGCCGCCGCATTTTGTGATACAATTAAATAATCGTCCAAATGCAACCGTCCATGTTCCAGCGCATCAAACGTCAAATACAAAGTCATTATCTTGGTAAGTGACGCCGGATAATTCGCATCGTTTGCGTTTTCAGAAATTAAAACGCGCCCCGTATCCATATCGGCGACCAATGCCGCACGATAATTCGCCGCACACGCAAACGTGCAGAAAAACAGTGCCGGCAAAACAAATAAAATTTTTCTCATTTCCATAATTTTTATGTTAATAAAAAATTACAATACGGGTCAACATTAAAAATTACTTAGATTCATCTTCTTGCAAAAAACCACCCGATTGCATTTTCCAAAGCCGCGCATATTCGCCACCACGGCGCAACAAAGATTTATGCGTCCCAGATTCAACGACACGCCCACGATCCAACACAACTATGCGGTCCATATTGCGCAATGTAGACAGGCGGTGTGCAATCGCAATAGTGGTACGATTATGCGATAATTTTTCAAACGATTTTTGAATTGCGACTTCGGTTTCACTGTCCAGTGCGGATGTTGCCTCGTCCAGAATAAGAATAGGAGCGTCTTTTAAAAATGCACGTGCAATCGCAATGCGTTGTCGTTGACCCCCGGACATCTTTATTCCACGGTCACCAACCAATGTATCATATTTCTTTTCCGTACTGTTGATGAATTTATCGGCCGATGCAAAGCGCGCCGCACGTTTGATTTCGTCATCCGTGGCATCCGGACGACCGTATGCAATGTTTTCTCGAATCGTGCGATTGAACATTGCGGGGTCTTGCGGGATAAACGCAATATTTTCACGCAAAGAATTTTGTGTGATATCGCGAATATCAACACCATCAATTAAAATCTCACCGCGTTTCACATCATAAAACCGCATCAACAAGTTCACCAATGTCGTTTTACCGGCGCCCGATGGCCCAACAATTCCGACACGTTCGCCGGGTTTGATTGTCAAATTCAAATCGCGCAAAACATATTTATTTTTATATTTAAAAGAAACGTTTTTGAATTCTATTTTGCCACGCGACACATTTAATTCTGGGGCATTTACTTTATCCAGGACATCAATCGGTGTTGCCAATTCTTTGTATCCTTTGTTCGCCGACGCCACACCATCAATTATGGTTGGGATTTCGTTTATCAAATTACTTATCATACCCATAACATTGTAATATACAGACATACTGTAAACTATATCGGAAATTTTCATCATGCCACGCGAATACAACCATGCACAGAATATTAATGTCGTACCAAACATCATGTCCCAAAAATAGGCAGGAATCGCCCAAGATAAACGTTGCCAAAATGATGCCTGTCTTCTTGCAATAACATGTTCTTGCCGGGGTTGTTCCAAATATTCATGCTCTCGCGATTCGCCCGAAAACAGACGCACCACAGTTTGATTTGCAAAACCATCCAATATTTTTCCAGACAGTGATGATGCGGTACTGGCACGTGTTTCTGCAGACCTTTTAATCTTTTTGCGCAATACCCACACAAATCCGCCACGTAACATAAACATCCCAATAAATGTCCATGCAATATACTTATTAACGGTGAATAATAATGTAGAATTAAGACCGATCATTATCACGCGTAAACACGCATCCCAAACATTATGAAACAATGTCTCGGCACCCGTATTTACAAACCTGATATTTGAAGTAATAGCCCCCGCCATTCTATTAACCCAAAACGACATAGACTGCTTATGAACATAGTCGGTTAATACAGACGAAATTCGTTTATCCAAATATGGTCTTAAAATTGATGTGACATGATCGCGCATGATGGCGATTGTAGAAAAACCAACATTAACACCAACCAAAATAAAAATTGTTGGCATAACATGATGATATATTGCGTGTCCTAATGGCGCATTTTCAAACATCGCAACTATCCAGCGTTCAACAAACGGGAAAACAACCGACCCAGAAAAATCCAGCAATCGCAACACCATGTATAAAATGATGTACTTGTACAATCCTGGAAAACATTTCTTGAAATAAAACCCTAATAAAGTTTTGGGCATATTCACATTAACGTAATTTGATTGTTTCATGAATCTGGCTCTCTCGTAATTTTCAAAAGGAATGAATACCATATATTCCTTGCAAGTGCAAGATTATTTTTTATAATGATTCCACTATGAGTATAACACTAGAAGATTTTTCTCTGCGTAAAATTGTTCCGCAATTTTGTGAATTTAATTCCGCCGTACGTAATAACCGCGACAGATTGACTGCATATTTTTGGTGGGCATCTGCAAGCAAATATGTGCAATTCAAATTTATACTGGTTGCGTTGCTGATAGAAAAATTTGCAAAACATTTTTGTGATTTACCGCACAACAAAAAATTTATTATACGCGAAAATGGCGAATTTGCAGGCATAATCGGACTGGATGGGTTGTCCATGGATGCGCCACGCACCGAAATATGGATTTTCGTGACCCGTGAATACGCCGGAAAACATATTGCTTCACATGCATTAAAATTGGCGGAAGAATATGCACACAAAAAACATGTAAATAAAATCTATGGTCGCACAAAGAAAACGAATATTCATGCAAAACAACTGTTCGCATCAAATGGCTATGATGTTTCATACGGTTATGAGACATGGGGATGTAATGAAATATTTTGGTATAAATTTTTGCAGGATAAAAGTTATTGAAAAATAAAATAAAGCCGATAAAATGTGTATGCACTTTGGTCCCATCGTCTAGCGGTCAGGACATCGGATTCTCATTCCGGTAACATGGGTTCGATTCCCATTGGGACTGCCAAAGATTCAAACCGACCACACAGGTCGGTTTTCTGTTGGTTTTCTAATACTTTCATGAGTTCGTAAGTTGGGTAATAAAAAACACCACCGTTTTACCAATTTACGAACTTTTAAAAAGAAAATGTTAGAAATCTAACCTTTTTCATGGTTCGTATTTGTTGTGGTCGATAATAAGAAAAAACTCGCCAGAACGGCGAGTTTTTTATTTCTAAAATATTTATTACTTAAATGATGCTCTGCGAAATTCGGGATAAAATAGTGCAGCCGTAGCACAATATCCAGCACATACATCATCACAAGCATAATCATCAGAATTAAATACGAATATCCATTTGTCTACCGAACCTAATACAGATTTGATATTACCATCTGTAACAGAATCATATAATCCATATGGCTTGCACCAACAATATTGTTTTTTACCTGATGCTGTTTTTAAAGTATCTTCTGTGGCAGACCATTCTGATGCTTTTGTTTTGTCATAAGCAAATTTTTGTTTGTCACCACTTTTGGCACTGCAAATGTATAAGCCTTTTACAACACCATAATTAAATTGCACAGCCCATTCGCCAGTTTTTACTTTTGCATCTTCACAAGGTTTATTTGTATCTTCAAAGTTCAACCAACCGTTACCACCATTTGCTGTCTGTGTATCATCATACATGCTACATAATACCCGACCAGATTCAGCATTTATACTGTATGTCCATGCGCTTGTTCCATCAACTTTGATATCTATCTCAGTAGATTGTTGTTCACAAGCACAAACCCCAACCAAAATTGGTAAAACATACAAAAGTTTCATATTTTCTCCTTTCTTATGATTCACGGTTTATTATATCACAAAATTTGCAAAAATGTTTCAAACGCCACAAAAGTGGCGTTTTTTGTTAGAATTCCAACACTTGCGCGAGTTCGAGAGTTTGGTGTTCAAAATCATACCCATTTTGTCGATTTTCGAACTTTTGTAAGTTATAATTATTTTTTGCCGATGAATTCAAACATTTTCCCTAAAGTGCCAAAAAAACAACCATCCATACACATATTGTACACGTCTGAATCATTACAAGTGGGTGCTTTTGCGCATGCTTCATAGGACTTATAATAAATCCACTTTGTTTGTTCTGGGTATGTCATTTTACACCAACAATGATAACCTGTCATTTCTTTCGCTTTAAATTGTTTATTCGTTGTGTAGTATTCTTTCCCCTCTATTCGATTAAGCGTAGCAACCCCTTTAATTTTTGTTACGCCTGGATATTTGCATTGAAATTTTTCACTATTCATCCATATAAAACCGCTCGTTTCCCATTCAAAATAATTCATTTCATACGACGGTGTCATCAAAAAGATTTCGTTTTTTAAATCGATGGCATTTCTCTGTGGGTTATATTTTCGTGAAATAAGCTCATAAGGGGTATACTCGTCCGTATCATTTGCCCAATCAAATTCACATGGTTTAAATTCATCGGTCAACGCATCGCCGATGACTTTTTCATCATTCGTGTTTGCGTTGGAACCGTTTAGTTTTACCGCCGTAAACATTGCACCACGCATTGGTTCGGTACGCAATGCCGATATACATTCCAACGCGCACGACCGCGCACAGTTCCCGCCTGCACCATTACTTTTATCGGTGTTATACACCCATGCACTTTCTTCGGGACCAACCATTTTGCACCAACAATGTTCGCCCGTTTGTTCGTTTAATGCAAAGTTCTTTGATGCGTCTGCAATATTTTTTGTTCCGGATTCATTTGTGCATGCGCTGATTCCACGAATGTATTTTGTCTGCGGATATTGTTGCATAAACTTTGATTCCTTCATCCAACCAAATGTTATAGCCCATTCTCCGGCATCCAACCCCGGATTTTTATTATATCCATCACCACTGCTGAATGCGGCTAATTTTATTGGTTCTGGACTTGCCGTTACATAATCCGACCAATAGAATGGCTTTATTGTATCGTCGCCCATTGTATTGATTAAATCGCGAATAAAGTTTTTACATTTCGCATTATCCAATTGCCCAACACCACAAACAGTTCTCAAATCATCTATGGATACATTTCCTTTGCTGTCCATAAGTTCAACGTATTTATTTGCAACATCTAATTGCAGATTTTGTGGAAAAGTATTTTTTATAACCTCTATTAGCGTTTCCGAATTAAAATATAAAACTTTGTCATTTGGACCAAAAGCATCCGCGTATGCCGATGTGCATAATAACAATAAAGATGTTATTAATCGTTTCATTTCAAAACCTTTTTGCAATTCTCGGCAATTTTTGCAATCTTTTTTATCGCGGAAATTTGTGTTGCATTAAATACCGTTGCAACACCAGATGCCACCGCTGTTCCACCCGCCAAAACATTTGATGCAGTATTTAAATTTTTTTCTTTCTGTTCATCACCGGCGCGTACACCGTCACTATTTACCGCCACAGAAGTAATTGTTCCAACTGTTCCTGTTGTCGCACCAACAATGCTTGAAATCATTGCACCACGACCACGATTATTTATCACTGATAAATCCGCATATTTCCATTCGCCACACGCATTTGCAATTTTATTTGCTTCGGTTACATCCAATCCATCCAAACGTGCCTGCGCCGATACAGTTTTCAAGGAATCTACCGATTTTATACATTCATCAATACGGTTTTGTAAATCCCCATCAATTTTATTATTCCCTGCAATAACGGCACCGGCTATATTCGTTGCAGTACTTGCCCCCAAAAGACCAGTCCGCCAATTACCAAGAGATTTAGATTTATCCGACAGTGTTTTTTGTCTTCCGCTACTTATGCCACCAATTTTATCATAAACCGCAAATACATCATCCGCAGATGGATTTTTCGTCGCGCCATCTGTTTCATCAACTTTCGCCAAGATTTCACGTAATTCTTTATCAACCGAAGATCTTACAATCCCGACAATGGTCGCACCTGTTGCTGTTGCCGTTCCGACGCCAGTTATAGCTGTATTTATACCTGCCATTTTTTTCAAATCGGACAACCTTTCATCAATGCCAATACACGCAGAATATGTGTTTTGTAACGCGTCAACCAGAGACGATTCGTCAGCATGCGCAAATATCGGCACAAAAGCACCCAGACAAAATATTGATATAAAAAAACGTCTCCTACATAACATCGTTTGTAATTATATCATAAAATTTGAAAAATGTTTTAATTTCTTTCCCGAATTGCAATAAATCATGTATTTCATTAGCTCGTGAATTACACAGTATGTCCTGCCATAAAAATCAAATTCGACATTTTGTCGAATTTTATTTTTATTGTGTATCCCGGGAATTGAACCCATGAGACATGGGATTCGAACCGCCGCAAAAAGGTGGAATAACACCGGTCACCCGAAGTTTTAACGAAGGGTGATTTTGCAAGGTGGCGAAGCATTCCCATTGGGACTGCCACGAAAATTTGTTAGGTCGCACAATAAAAGTGCGGCCTTAAAAATTTTCAGTGTCGCGGCAATATCAGATAAAAAGTTATATCACATTATCGCGAATGGCTGGATGCGCGAAAACCAAATTTTTTTATATTAAATGCGTTCGCATGAATTTCTAATTCTTCACGTGTCAGGTTCGCACCCATCATTCCACGTGTGTTATGTGCCGCCGCCGCACCCAGAATTTCCGGTGTCACCCCATTCACATACTTTAATGTCCGATAATCTAATTTAACCGCCAACATCCGCAACATAAAATTTTGGTTGTGAACAAAGCGAATAATGTATGGGTTTTCAAAAACTGCACTTAATAAAAATTCTTCTGATGGGGAACTTAGTTGTGTAATGATTGCCGGATTATCTTTTACCATCGGTAAAATTTTTCTTTCAGATTCAGTCATAAGTGTCATATCATCAAACAATGTCATTGTTTTATCCTTTTTATTCTAATAACTCTCTTGCTTGATTCAATAAACCAATAGCTAAATCTATTTTTGTAGAATCTAAACAAGACGCACCATGCGATACATTTTCATCATTATTTGATATTTCGTTTGATACATCGTTTGTATACGCCGGATTTTGCGGCGTTGATAAAAAATCTGTCGCAGAAAATTCGCCATTGTGCACCAATTTTTTTACCCCGGCGATTGTCATGCCGCGATTATACAATAAATCTTTGATTTTTTTCAGACGTGCAACCGTTTCTGTCCGATAATAACGCCGACCACCGGCACCCGCCACCGGGCGCACCACGGTTGGAAATTGTTTTTCCCAATACCGCAATGTGTGCGCCGGCAGACCTAATTCACGCGAAACTTCATTTATTGATGCAAAGTATTCGTTATTCATTGTTTTCTGATGATTCTTGTTCTGTTTCTTCGTCCGCGCCGTCTGATTCAATAGATATTGCAGACATAACCTTTTCGTTTTCTGCGGTGCGGAATAATGTCACACCGGCAGTACTGCGTCCGGCTATGCGAATATCCGATGCCGGCGTGCGTATAATTTTTCCGCCATCTGTCACCATGATGACATCGTTATCTGCGTTCACCGGGAACGAACCCGCAACCGCGGTATTTTTACCGCCTAATTTGATGTTGGTGAAACCGCCACCGCCACGATGAGTTAAACGATATTCATACGAACTGGTGCGTTTACCAAATCCGTTTTCAGAAATGGTCAGTATGAATTCTTCTTTCGCCGCCAATTCTGCCATTTTTGCATCGTCCAATACCAATGTAGTCGCTTCTTCTTCTGCGTCACCTTCTTCTTCTATGCCGGTTGCTGCACGGCGTGCCGCGCGCGACTGTTTAACATATGCCGCCCGCACCGCGGAATCAGATTCACCACGATTCAACATAGACATACCAATAATCCGGTCATCTTTGCCCAGTGTTATACCGCGTACACCTGTTGAATTGCGTCCCGCAAAGATACGAATTTCCGGAACCGGGAAACGGATACAGCGTCCGCGATATGTTGCCAAGAAAACATCTTGGTTTTCATTACACGGCAACACGGAAACCAAACTGTCGCCATCGTCCAACTTCATCGCGATTTTTCCGTTTGCGCGAATTGAATCAAAATCAGACATCCGATTCCGGCGCACCGTACCCGATGCCGTCACAAACATCAAGAAATGTTCGGTTCCAGAATTTTGAATTGCCGCAACATCTTCTTCGGGCACCGGCAAAATCGCCGTAATTGTTTCGCCATTTTCCAATGGCAACAGGTTAACCAACGGGCGCCCCTTTGCAGCCGCCGCGGCTTCGGGTAATTTATATGTTTTTAATTTATAACACAGACCCTTGCTTGAAAAGAACAGCAACGGCGTATGCGTGTTCGCAACAAAAACCTGGACCACATAGTCGTCATCTTTGGTTGTCATTGCATTACGTCCCTTGCCACCACGTTTCTGTGCGCGATATGTATCCAACGATACACGTTTGATATATCCGGTATTAGAAACAGTCACAACCATATCTTCGCGTGCGATTAAATCTTCTATATCAATATCTATTTCTGCGTCAGAAATTTCTGTTCGGCGTGGTGATGCCCAATTATCACGCACCGCGGTTGTTTCTTCACGAATAATTTGAATAATGCGGTCATGTGACGCCAGTATATCCAACAAGTCACGAATCTGTGCGCCTAATTCTACCAAGTCTGCATGCAGTTTATCGCGTTCCAACCCGGTAAGTCTGTGCAGTTGCAATTCCAGAATTGCGCGTGCTTGGTCTTCGGACATATAGAACATACCGTCTTTGTATTCTGTATTTGGGTCATCAATCAATTTAATATAGTTTTCAATATCTGCGGCTTTCCATCCGCGTGCAACCAATGCAGCACGTGCTTCTTCGGGGTTGGCAGACGATTTGATAAGTTCAATGACTTCGTCCAAATTACCAACCGCTACAGACAAACCCAACAAAGTATGCGCACGATTACGTGCCTTGTTCAAATCAAATATAGTTCTGCGACGAATCACTTCTTCACGGAATTCAATAAACGCATCCAATACGCCACGAACATTGAACAGCATTGGGCGTCCACGATTTAGTGCCATCATATTTACTGGGAAATTCGTCTGCATTTCCGTGTATTGGAACAGATGATTCAGAACAACATCAGATATTGCATCGCGCTTTAATTCAATAACGATACGCAAACCCTCTTTGGAAGATTCATCACGAATTTCTGAAATGCCCTCAATTTTTTTATCTTTCGCCAATTCAGCAATTTTGATAATCATCTGGGCCTTGTTCACCTGGTAAGGAATTTCGTCCACAATAATTGCTTCGTGGTCATGGAATTTTTCTATATGCGTTTTTGCGCGAACAATAATTGAACCACGCCCAGTTGTGTGCGCTTTATACGCGCCGGCGCGCCCCATAATAACCGCACCCGTTGGAAAGTCTGGTCCCGGAATAATTTGGAATAATTCATCATCGGTCAATTCGCGATTGTCCAAAACAGCCAAGATACCATTACATATTTCACCAAGATTATATGTCGGAACATTTGTCGCCATACCAACCGCGATACCCGAACCGCCGTTCACCAAGAAATTTGGGAACTTAGTCGGCAAAACCACCGGTTCTTGCAACGTGCCATCAAAGTTCGGCTGCCAATCAACCGTGTCTTTGTCCATATCTTCCATCAATGTCGCGCCAAGTTTGGAAAGACGTGCCTCGGTATAACGCATAGCCGCGGCTTTATCCCCGTCACGTGAACCAAAATTACCCTGACCTTGGACCAACATTTCGCCCATAGAAAAATCTTGCCCCATACGAACCATGGCTTCATAAATAGAACTGTCGCCATGGGGGTGATATTTACCCATAACATCACCAACAATACGCGCAGATTTCACCGTTGGTTTTGTCGCCGGCGCAACATCGTTCATAACGTATAAAATACGGCGATGCACCGGTTTACAACCGTCGCGAACATCAGGCAACGCGCGGTCAACAATAACCGACATCGCATAGTCCAAAAAGCTTGTTCTCATTTCGTGTTCCAACGAAGATTGTGGAACTTTTAATGTGTTCATTTCATTTGTGTTTTCTATTTCTGACATAACTTCACTTTCCCTTGTTTAATGGTACACAAAAGATAGCAAATTTTTACGCGCACGGTCAAGAAATAAAGCAAAAAAATCATACCGCAAAAAACATTGACAAACATCAAAACAAGTGTTATTCTCGCAGAACATAAAGGCGATAAAATGGCACAAAAGAAAATAGTTCCTGTTTCATTGGTAATTAATGGTTTGCCAGACCGCGATAGGCCCATTGTTGCAGAATGGTCCGCTTCCCAGGTTCGCACATATATATCAAAAATGCGACATATTGAAACTTGTTCAGCATGCTTAGGGATAGGCGGAATGCGTTTGCATAATAATCTGAAAGTGGGATTTGATGAGTGTGACAACCAAGAATTAATGATAGAATTGTTCCCTGCCCCCACGAGCGTAGGATGCTATGACTGTTACGCAAATTCAATTTTTTATGAAAATCCGGATATGGCCACATGCCTTGAGAAAATTAAATCTGGCAAATGCCCAGATTCGTTTGTAATCGAAAATATTGGCAAAGTGTTTTTTAAAGACAAATATATTAAACAAAAAGGGATAGAAAAATGATAACAGGCGTTTTTTCTGGGGTTTTTTGGAATTTGTTCGCCGCATTGTTTGCGTACCACCTTATTCTGTTGGCACTGCAAAAACTGGGGTTGGTAAAAAGTAAATAAAATATTTGCTTTTTTGTAAAACATATGATTAAATATACGCACAAAAGGATTTGAAATGGCAACAAAAAGAACTTATCAACCATCAAAAACGCGTCGTATTCGTACGCATGGGTTTCGCGCACGCATGGCAACCAAGGGTGGCCGTGATGTATTAAATCGTCGTCGTGCGATGGGTCGCAAAAGAATCGCGGTCAGCGCAGTAAATTAAAAAATCGCCAAATGGCGATTTTTTTAATGGTTAATGTTTGTTAATTTCCCACCGGGGGGCCCTCAATAAATGTTCCTGTACCCGCCTTGGCGTGGAATGCAGTAGATGGGTCGCTGTCCATCAAATCGTACATGCCTTGTACCCCGGATGAATTGCGTGCAGGAACAAAATGTTGAATCATTGTGCCGTTGCGCCACAATTTATATTCATATATTTGTGTATAGCCATAGTATAAACCAGAACCGCTTGTTGCGTGTATAGCAAACAATGTGGCGGTGGTTGGTGTGGTAATGGATCCATCGCCACGTTCGTTTATAACATTGCCATCCAATTTAAATACCCCACCATTATGTTCTATTTTTAACGTGTGTTTGTTTGTATCCGCCGCAACATTCGTGGTTGTGGTGGAATTCAGCCAACCTATTCCGTAATATAAAGTTGATGTTATTGAAAATGTATAAGTTCTACTTGTTGTTCTGGTTCTTGCGCCAAAAAGGCTGTTCCCTGAGAGGACTTCATTTGCCTGAAATACTAATTCTACATCATCAGTTGCCGTGTTTAATATCTGACCTGTGTCAATATATTGCTTTCCCGTTGATTCAAGGTATAACAATCTGGTATAACCTTCTGGCAACAATGGTTGCACATCAAGTGCCACAAAACTGTCAGCAATCTGCCACAGGGTTCCGTTTGGGTCTTGGTCACCGGTTGCGTTCACCTGAATCAGTGAAGAATTTACTGCATTAATAACACCGCTGTTCACTGTTTCCGCCGTCACCAATGAATCGGTGTAATTTGTGTTCGCACTGTAAATTGGTTTTTCACCGACTTCGCCGGGGGTTCCTGTACCCGTCATTACATAACCCGCCACGCCATTAATTGTGTCTTGTTTCCCGTCCAAACCCGTCTTAACTGCACCAACCGTCGGTACACTGGTGGCATTTTCCCCAAGTGTTGCCTCAATGGACTTTTCACCAATGCCGGCTTCATCATCATATATCATAAGTTTATTTGCGCCGGAACCGGGTAATTTACCCTGGTATCCAGACATCAGGTCATCTACATATTTCTTGCTGGTCACACCGGAATCATCCGCAAATACCGCAGACGCCGCAAAAATTGCGGTCATCGCGATAAATATGCGTTTGATACTCATCTGATACTTCCCTTTCCCTTGATTTCCAATGCTTACATTGTAACAAAAAGGTACCTTTTTGTCCACCCCTTTTTTACGCTTTTTTTAATTTTTTTTATTTTTCCCGCAACACCACGGATTCCGTGGCATGCAGCCACTTTTTGTGGTTGCCAATTTTTGCCCAAAACACGAACGAACAAAAAGGTACCTTTTTGTTATATTCAATGGCACAGAAAAGGTGGTTTCTAGATTGGTATTCCAAAGAAACATGATTCTGACAGTTGCATCATAATGATATATTGTCTGATATAATGAAAATGTTTATGATTAACAAATACTTTCTGCTTTTTTTCGTGACATCTTTGTGATATAATCATCTTCAAGGATAATGAAGGGTTTTAAACTTGGTTTTTTTGTGGCGCTAACTGCACTGCCCATGATGGCGGTGGGTGCGGTGTCGCGCATAATTCCGGGTTCGGATATTGAAACCAATCCAACTGTTGATGCGCGTCTGCGCGAAAATTCAGAAAACGCGGCAAAAGAAAACACGCGCAAATCTGCATCGCGCACAACGCCAACCGATACATCTTCGCGCACCGCGGTCACACGCAATGTCACGCGTGCGACATCCGCAGAAACCGCGGGACAAACACGCGTTCAAAATCGGGCTGTGGCGATATCGCGCAGTCAAACCAATTCTGATGCACGCAGTAATTTAGAATCTGCGGTACGCAATTCCGGTCGTTCTTCAAGAACAGAGGCCGCCAGTATAAATTCAAACCCGGCGGTGCGCCGCATGGGATTAACACTGCGACCATCCACAGCCGAAGTAGGGGGGCGTGCCATTATGGAATCTGGGGCGCAGACGGGGTCAAACATATCGTCTGAAATTCGCAATCTTAAATCGTCGCGCGTCGCAACGGTTAAATCACGCGACACCGTTCAGATGGATGCCGCGGCAATCGCTGATGCCAAGGACAGATTGGAACAGACGGCGGAATTGAACAAATCTTGCCAAGAACAATATAACGATTGTATGGATCAATTTTGTGCAGTCATAGATACAAATCAGAAACGTTGTTCTTGTTCTACGAACTTGGCAAAATACGCCAAGGTAGAAAAGGCGGTCAAAGACGCGAATACCCAATTAAACGAAGTTGCACAAAACATTCGCTATGTCGGATTATCCGCAGATGAAATATCTGCAATTATGTCCGCAACCGAGGCCGAAGAAGCGTTAACCAACACCACAGATAATAGTGTGAATCGCAATCTGTTGTCAGAGATAGAAAATATGATAATAAACCCATCGGGTGGTACATCTTCGTCGTATTCGTCTTCTGATTCGTTTGGTTTGTTGGACATAGATTTAGATTTCTCGTCATCTGAATTGAATGATTTATTTACACTGGATTTCTTATCAAATGATAACAGTGGTTTTTCCAGTCTGCGCGGGGGTGACCTGTATAACGCCGCAAAAAAGCGCTGTGCCACGGTGATAAACCAATGTAAAGAAGTTGGCGCAACCGCACAACAAATTACAGGCAATTATGATTTGGCGATTGATAAAGATTGTATCGCATATGAACAAGGTTTGAATAAAATGAACGACACGTTGGTGTCAAATGTCCGCAGTGCTACGCGTATGTTGCAAAAGGCGCGACTTGCCGTGTTGCAGAACCAAAATACATATGATGCACGCGAATGTGTTAGTGCGTTGGAAACATGTATGACCGATGAAATGGTATGCGGTGAAAACTATCAGAAATGTCTTGACCCAACCAAAAAATATATTGATGAAAACGGTAATGTTGTCTTGGGTAAGAATATCAATAATATTCAGGCATTTATGACAAATTACAATAATGCCGATGTTGACGGTACATTTTTATCTTCTGCATACACATCTACGACGATAAATGATGATTGTGCAAATACTGGGAAAGGCAAATGTGTTGTGAAATATCTGTTGGGTAAAATCGGCATGGGTAAAAAGGCAAGTGATGGTGGTTTGTGCCGACCGGTATTGGATAAATGTCGCGCATATACATATGATACACGCGGAAATTATAACGAATATAATGATATTGTTGCAAACTTTGTACAACGTGCGATGGTAAATATCAAGGCGGCACAATATAAAATTGTTTCTGATTATGCATCAACATGTTTGACCGATATTGCCACATGTTATAATAATCAGGTTTCACAACTTACATCTTGGTCGGCGACTGCGGCGGCATCAAATGTGTATAACATTATGCGTGGCGCGTGCCGTAATGTTGCGCTGACATGTGGATACGCAGTGTTTTCGTCCGATACAACAAGTTGCAGTTCAGAATCTACATGTATAGAAAGCATTTCACAAATATTCTATCAATCGTTATTGTGTCCGGATAATTCAGTATATGTTGGTGGAAACCACAATATATCTGCAAACAATACAACGGGCGGTTATGTAAACGCGATTTGTCAATGCAAAGAAGACTTTACTGTATTTAATGGTTCTTGTTTGCCTTTGTGTGATAATGGCGGTATATACTTAACCAACGGTGTATGCAGTGATACTATCTGCCCAACGAACGCGCACACTGTTGATGCCAGCAACCAGAACTTGATTGTCGGAATAAATGGTAATTGTGCGTGCGATTCCGGATACCCATATTATTTCCAGAATTTGCGCGCGTGTGATACATGTCCGGCTAATTCTACATATGACACGAACGGCAACAGCAGTATGTCCAAAGCATTAAAATATTATAACTATAAATGTGTGTGTAATGAGGGAACAGACGATAATCCATACTTTGTGGTTGGTAGCAACAGCTGTCAACAGTGTCCAAATGACTCCATATATAATCAGAATACCACAGGAGCCAGTGACAGATGTGACTGTGGCAATGACAAATACTATTGCTCCAGCAGCAATACATGCACAGATAATGCACAGACTTGCGGCTCTGGTTCTAGTTCCCAACAAGTCGTTAACAGATAATAATTACTTTCCTTGTGAATCGTCTTCGTGATTTGGCATAAAATGGACAAAGTCCGCCATGCTTATGCCGGTTGCATTCAGGACTTTGGCAAGGCTGTATGTAGATGGCCAACGC
>CAJOHU010000010.1:0-318 GCA_905234465.1 uncultured Alphaproteobacteria bacterium
GGCACCGCCCTTCGGCGGTGTGACGTAAAACGGTGGCGTCTGCCGCCGTTTTTTTGTGCCTAAAATTAGTGCTTGTCTTTATTCCAGATAATTGTCATCCCGCAGGCGTGCGGGACCCAGTGCGAACGAAGTGAGCACCTGCGTCGCAGACATAAAAGTTTTTCATCGCCATGCGATGAAAAATCCCCGGCGGAGCAGGTCTTCGCTACGCTCAGCCTAGGCACCGCCCTTCGGCGGTGTGACGTAAAACGGTGGCGTCTGCCGCCGTTTTTTTGTGCCTAAAATTAGTGCTTGTCTTTATTCCAGATAATTGTCATC
>CAJOHU010000010.1:395-38071 GCA_905234465.1 uncultured Alphaproteobacteria bacterium
GCTGCGGTAAACTGGGCACCGCCCTTCGGCGGTGTGACGATTCTCTGGAATAAAGTTCATAAAGCAGGGTTTCTGCACGGTTGAATGTAACAAAAAGGTACCTTTTTGTTACATCGCGATTCGGGCAAAAATTGGCGAACACAAAAAGTGGCTGCATGCCACGGAATCTGTGACTTTGCGGGAAAAATAAAAAAATTAAAAAAAGTGTAAAAAAGCCTGGACAAAAAGGTGCCCTTTTGGTATACTGAACATATAAGAATTCGGGAATTTTGGGCGCAAGGGGGGCTGATTTATGTCTTTCAGAAATATGTGTTTTTGGGTGATATCCGTTGCGTTTATTTCGCAGGTTTCGTACTCTATTGAATTAAAACAGCGTCAATTTGGTGCGACCCCAAATATGGACGGTACAGTAGTATATTCAGAAGAAGTTCCCGGCACCACGGGCATGGATGAAATGACGGTTGTGCAAACATTGCGTCACGATATTCAGTTGTTGGATGAAGAGATTATGCAATGCGAACGTAAACGCAAGGGTTGGGTTGCGGCGACGGTTGTTGGTGGTGTTGGCGCGCTTGGTACGGGTATTGCGGCATTGGTTCAGCATGATAATATTCAGGACAAGAAATCAGAGCTGCAACGTATTCAATCAGACATAGAATCAACCAAACAGGGCATTCGTGACGCATCAAGCAATCAATAAATCCGGGGGCACAAATATGAAAAGACCGATATCAATATTATCTATAATGATTGTTGGCATAATGTCTGCGGTTCCATCGGATGGCGTTCAAATGACGGCCCAGATTCGCAGATTATTGGATCAAAAAGAAGAAAAAATAAAGCAATTAGAAGCATGTGAAGGTAAAAAACGCGGGTGGATGATTGCGGGGATATCAACGATTGGTTTGACGGCGGTTGGTGTTGGTGTAAATATTGCCCAGGCGAGTAAGAGTAATAAATTATCATCAGAAATAGACATCCAAAAACAAACCTTGGAACGCCAACAAGAGCGTCTTGCCCAAATTCAACAAAACAATACTGCAAATACTAGTGCAGCACAACAGAATTCAACTGAAAAGAAAGGAGAACCTGAATCAAAAAAGAAAACCTTAGATGCGTCGGTTGCCGGAATTGGTTGGGGTTATCATGAGATTGATGGGGGTGACAAATACGAGGATGGATGCGCGGTATCAAATGCTGGTGAATGGTGTGTGGTGTTTCCGGATGACGCGGTTATTAAGGGTCAAGCGGTGTGTAATAACATGCCAGAAACAAGTTCATCAGAGCAGATTAATTCAGGTGGTCAAAACTGTTGGTGCAAGATGACACAACCTTCGGATTCGCGTTGGGTGTTTCGGCACTCGTACTCCGGATCCGACTGTGCGGTCTTCTGTGCGTTCGGCTGCGCGTCCGGCGCCCGGGACTACCCCGATTTCCGGAGGGCACTGTTCGGGGTATAATAATGAATTAGTGGTTAGGGGTTAGTGTAAGTGGTTAGTAAACGGGCGCAATAAAAAATGCGCCCATTTTTCTTCTAAACATTAATATGAAAAAACACCATCGGCGGTTACCCGCCGATGTGCTCTCCTTCCTTTCCGGAAACCGGAAACTGTTTGTTTGTGTGTAAAAACTATGCCGCCATAGCCACGTGATTTTCTGATTTTTCTGTGTCTGCGTCCATAATACGTTTTGCTTCGGCAAAGACCATTTCTTTTACACGCAACGCCAATTCTTTTGTTTCTAAACTTTCCGCCGCAATATCAAAATTGTCAGTGCGTATCTGTAACGAAACATATGCGCCAACCAAAGATGTGCGTGGCAAATCTTCAATTGAACGCGGCGCGTTGTTGTGACCGATTTGCAATTCATCACTAAGTGATACAATTTGCCTGTCGGCGTTTACCCACACTGTCGTACTTAGTACTTTGTGCAAGGCTATCATGATTTCTTTGATGTTTTTTGGCATGTGGTGTTCCCTCCTTGTGGGCGTTGGTTTCAAAAATCTAAGCCGTTTTTGTATTTACATCATGTATTTACAAAATGCCGATTTAAATTTTCTTTTTGTTTCTTTTTTGTCCCAGAAAACCGCGTTTTTCTTAGATTTCTGGGGGTTTTGCTTTTGTTCCCTTTGTCTATACACGGATGATAGAACAAAAACGAATCGGGGGTCAAGAAAAAAATGTAAAAAAAATAAAAAAATTTTTATGATGAAACTAATTCATTATAATTAGACGAATTTTTCCGGGATAATTTTTGTAATTTGTTTAAAAATGCGTCTGAAAATTGTTGTGTCAGGGTCATGGGTGTATACACGTGGTGCCCCATCGCCCGCACGACGACCACGCCAAATGGTATGCTTTCCGCGGTGTGTGACGCGCCAAGATGTTTGTGTGTCGCGCATAATCATATCGCGCACACGTGCGGCAAATTCAGAACTTTCAAAGATTGCAACGTTTTCGGTGTTATAATATGCGCTGCGTGGGTCAAGATTGAAACTGCCTATCCATGAAATTTTATCATCAAAAACGATAGTTTTGCTGTGCATTACGGAAAAACGGGGCTTTTTCTTGGGGCGACCATTGCGCGAATTTTTTAAATTTTCCGCAGACATCATAAATTCATATATGTTTGCCCCGGCGTCAATCAATTCATTACGATACTTTTCCCATTTGCCAAACGCCGTCGGTGCGTTTGTGGATGCCAAAGAATTTGTGACCACAGTAATATTCACCCCAGATTTTGCATCGTCTTTCATCAAATTCATTCCCCCGCGACCGGGTACAAAATATGCCGCCGAAACATACACGTTTTTTTTGGTTTCACGCCACAATCTGTTCAATGCCAATATAATTTCACCAAGATATTTTTCCTTTCGTGCCATCGGCATTTCAACTTTGTCCGGCGGGTCGGCGATAAAACGCCCACGCCCCCAACAGAAATCAAACATATTATTTTTGAATTCATACATCGCCAAAGATATAATTTTATTATATCGGCGAATGTTTTCTGCGCTGCGTCGTGTCAATTCAGAAAATTTCTTTTCCAATTTTTGCATTGCACGATGTGATTTAGCCTTTGGTATAACAGATGCGGGTACCGCCAAATGATGATTCCAATAATCATTAAAACTGTCTGTGGCGCCACGCGCAATGTCGCCCAAGAATAATACATCTGTGTCTGAAAAGTTTGCAGATGTTTCAGGCATGAAATAATTACTGCCTACATTGCGGCCGCCGGTAATTAATGCGACATTGTCAACGATAAACAATTTGTTGTGCATGCGCGAATTCAATCTGTTGAAATCCATAAGAATCTGGGGATAATACAAAACAGGTGAACGGTATTTTACCGCATTAAATATTTTAACTTCTATGTTCGGATGTTGGTTTAATAAAATAACATCTGCAATGTCAGAATTTGTACCGTAATCATCAATCAAGATTCGCACTTTGACCCCGCGGTCTGCGGCGTTTTTTAATTCACCAATTAAAATTTGTGCGGAAAAATCATTGCTGTAAATATACGTCTGAATATCAATGGTTTTTGTTGCCATGCGTGCAAACGCTGCGCGAATAACAAACGCCGAAAGTCCGTCTTCTATAAGACTTGCACCACTGATGTTTTTGCCGCGCGAAAGTTCGGTTTTATACTGTTTGGCAATCGGTGTTGTCATCGGGTCATAATCAAAATCAGATGCAGCGATTTTTGGATTGTAATTCGCCAATCGCCGGTCGCGTAAACTGGTCGGGATTTTGGTGCAGCCTACAAAAGGCATCGCCAACAGAAAAAAAGAAAGTCTGGTCCAAATCATGCAAACCCTGTATTACATTGCAATTATATTCGCATATATCGTTTTAGCAAGGCGAAAATAACCATGGACAAGATTCCGCATAAAATAAAAATCGCGTTTTTGGGTGTTTTTCACTTGCGTTAAATGGGGGGCTGATGATAAAATAATATTAACGGAAGGAAAGATTTTACCATGAAGAAACTTGCGATATTTTTGGGCGGTCTGTTGATGATGCCCGCTTTTGCCGAAGTGGCACCGATTTTTTATGAAGATGCGATGGAATATTCTGACGCGGAATACGCAGACGAATATGATGCGATTGCGGGTGAAGATGATTACGAAGATACAGAAAATGTGTCCGTGATAAAAACTGTGCCTGTGCGCCAAATAACACCGAATACGCGTACAAACGCAAATCGCACAACGGTAAGTCGTGTTGTTCCAACAACGCCGGTTCCAACATCATCGGGACGCGGTACATCGGCAAATGCGTCACGTGCGGTGGCGGCGCGCACAACATCTGTTTCTTCACCCCGGAATTCGGGTAATTCGCGCAATGTCGCATCACGTACAACCACATCGCGCGTGGTATCTGGCGCGGGGTCGGCGCGTACGACGGCAACCCGTGCAACCGGTGGGGCGGGACGCTATGTATCTGCAACGCGTGCGGGTGCGAATGGAACCGTTGCGCGTTCGGCAACATCGGGACGTGCCACGTCTGCGAATGGCGCACGTGTATCGCGAGCGGCAACAACATCTGGGACAACAAATTTGATTCAGTCAGATACAACATATACTTCACTGTATAATCCAAACAGTGCACGCGTCAGTGTCCGTGGTGATACAAGTGCAACTTCACGTGCGCCGGTTATTCGTATGGCATCAACCAGTGGTCTGTCCACAGATTCTGTGTCCACCGCAACAAGTGTAAGCGATATGGATGAATTGGCGGAATTGACCGATTACTGCAAGGCGCAATATGCCGCATGTATGGATAATTATTGCAATGTATTGGATGATAATCAGGGTCGTTGCAGTTGCAGCGCGAATATCGCCAATTATGCCAAGGCCGAAGCCGCACTAAAATCTGCCACAGAAGAATTACAAGATGTGGCACAAAAAATTCAATACATCGGATTATCGGGACGTGAAGTGGAAACACTGTTCACCCAGACCGAGGCAGAATTAAAAATGCAATCAACCGCCGACAACAGTCAGTTGAAAACCAGTTTGGATAAAATCAAAGACATGATAATTGATGTCCAATCGGGTGGTGCATCGTCTTCTGCGACATCGGGGTTGGCGTTTGATTTATCTGGATTGCTGGATTTCACTATTGACAGTACGGGTTTTGATTTAACATCTTTCATTGGTGGTTTTACAAATAACACAACCGGGGTCAGCAACCAACGTGGCGAAGAATTATTCAAAACCGCAACCAATCAGTGCAAGGCGAATGTATTGCGTGCATGTACCGCCCAAGGGGTTGATGCGTCTATTGTGACGAATGCGTACGATTTGGAAATTGATAAAGAATGTATCGCATATGAACGCAGTCTGAATGATTCTAATGCCCAAATGACGGCAACGGTGCGTAATGCGAAAAGTGTTCTGCAACGGGCGCGCCTGGTGGTTGAACAGGCCAAGAATGAATATAAAGATATGCGGTCTTGTATAAACGCGTTGGATTCGTGTATGCAGGATGAATATGTTTGCGGGACCGATTATGACAAATGCCTTGACCCATCGGGACGTTATATTGTGAATGGTGCTATTGTGGTTGGTACGGATCCGGGGCGTGCGGTAAACAATATATCCGACGGTTCCGCGGGCGTGTTGGACGGCGATATTTGTTCTATGAACCTGTATAATATATGGAACTATTCCCCTTCAACGGCGGGTCAAACCGTGGCAGGTTGTACAAACGCATGGAACACTTACACCGGCACATCTGGGCGCGGTGGCGATTTGGCAAAATACATAGAAGAAACTGTGACGGCAACCGCCGCCAAGAACGGCGGATTGGGTGTTTCTGAATTCATCCAAAACAAAATTGGTTGGAACGACGGGGACAAGAATTATGGTATGTGCATGTCGGTATTGAATAAATGCCAAGATTACACATATACTGGCACCGGTACATCGCGGAAATATAACCCGCAAAACGATGTTATAAAGCAATACTTGGCGCGCACATTGGTTCAGATTAAGGCACGACAAGACCAAATCTTGGCAGATTACGCGGAAAGTTGTATAACCGATGTCACATCATGTCTGTCCCAGAACAATTATCCGTTTGACGAAGTGGCGACCAATACGGTTCAGGCGAACATTGCAATAAACGCGTGCCGTTCCCAAATTGTGACATGTATGTCTGTAAACGGGTATTCGGTTGCGAACCCCCGTCCGTCTGATTTATCTTTATGGGTTTGCGGTATAACAGGTCAACCGGGTTGCACAGGTTACGACGGCGAAAGTTACACATACACAATTACGTATGATTGTAATAAAGAAAACGTATCACATAACACAACATGGCAACAATCTGTGACCGGGACCACGAACGCAATAAGTTTCACGTTTGCAGATGCGGCGACCGTAAATGCCCGGTGTAATTATACCGGCTTCGTGCCCCGCGGTTATGTGTGCGAGTACACCAATGGGGGTAGTTTTTCACAAAATCTTGGTAGTTCAAAGAACATAACAGGAGACGCGACGTGTACGGTTTCTTGGCGTGTGGACTCTGGAAATAATACGTGCAGTGCCGGTAATTTGTCCGCTTGTTTAGGGCAATCAGCGTGCGAGAACGTCAATGGCACATGGTGTTATGGCAACAGTACTGCCACCAGCCCAAGCTGTATGCAGGCAACCCAATGTAAATGTAATGCAAATGATTTGAATAGGTGTTTGAACGCAGATAGTTGTAAGGGTTTAGGCAGTAATTACAATTTCTGTACCCAGGACGGACAAACAACAGAATGCATTAGCGGATTAAGTATGGCACGTTCATGTTGCTTTGGCGATATCACCAACTGTGATTTAGAAATTAAATGCAAGATAGTTGGTAATTGTTGGAATGGTGAAAATTGTTCTGTCCGCGCCATCGGTGCAGAATGCCCGATAATTTCACAACAAGGTGAAACGCCCCAAAACTAATAAACTTTTAATGATGTGTGATAATATGTACCACAATGCCTGCGATTGTTAAAACGGTTATAAATATCAAAATAATCTTTTGGATGTTGTGATGTTGTGTTTGGTTGCAATGCGTACAATTACAATCATGATTATTAAAATACAGAAACCACGACAGGCATAACATTAATCCTGAAAACACAAACAACCATAATTCGGCACTTTCGGGTATAATTTTATGGTCGGCAAAATCAGGGGCAACCATGCCGATAATTCCCAACACCACCGGTAATACGCAACAAAACAGATGTGGTAATAACCCTGCGATAATTCCGACACCAACGGCACGATTTTTGTTTTTCATACAGTTTCCCATTTTTTTTCTTGGTATCCCCAGCCGGAATTGAACCAGCATCTAATTCTTAGGAGGAACTTGTTCTATCCATTTGAACTATGGGGACACACATAATCATTTTAATCCCAGATTTTGATATTGCAAGTTATATTAAAATCTGTATAATATTAAGACACAAAGGGAGTAAATATAAATGGCGACAATAACAAGAAATGATCTAGCAATGAAACTGCGTGACAAGTTTGGGTTTACCGCGGCGCAGTCCGGAAAGTTGATAGATTTAATTTTTGATGAAATTTGTGAATCTTTGATTAACGGGGAAGATGTTAAATTTGCTGGATTCGGTACATTTAAAATTCTGGATAAATCGGCGCGTGTTGCACGCAATCCGAAAACAGGTGAATCTGCGATAGTATCTGCGCGGCGTGTTGCGACATTTCGTCCATGCAGTGAATTTCGCGCCCGCGTATCAAAAAAGTGATAGGGGTTAGTGGCTAGTGTAAGTGGTTAGTAAAACGGTTGCGAATCGCAAGCGTTTTTTTGTTGGTATTCCAGATAATCGTCACACCGCAGACCGGGCGGTGCCTAGGCTGAGCGTAGCGAAGACCTGCTCCGCAGGAGATTTTTCATCGCAACGCGATGAAAAACTTTGGTGTCTGCGGTGTGACGATTATCTGGAATACTAACCCTTGTTCCACGAAGCCTTGGCAAAGTGGAAACTAACACTAACCACTAACACTAACCACTTACACTAATCCTTGCACGCCAAAACTATATTGTCTGTTAATGTCTGTTCGGTTGCACCGCGTGAATTTAATATAACTGTATTTTTCCCGCCCATCAAAAAGCACAACGGTTCCCAATTACCTAATACTGATAAAGATTTAAATATCGCATTGCCAGTGTTGATATTGTCTACAACAATTATATCTGCAATTTCGCCATTCAAATGTTTTTCTGCCCGTATATCCGCATCCAACGCAACATCCAACTGTTCAATGCGTAATGTGTTCGCAGAAAAATCGCCAGCATGCGCCATGCACCATTCGTGCAATATCGGTGCAATTTTCGTATTTGTATCCCCGCCTGCAGAAATCAATGATATAAACGGTGCGCGCGCGTCACCAAAAATCTGTCCAAATAATTTTACCGCGCTTTGTACAATGTGTGTTAATTGATTTTCATCGGGAATCGGTATACACGCCGCGTCTGTTAAAATAAATGGCGGATGATTTTTTGATTTATCAAAGAAAACCGCACAATGGGTTAGATAAAATTTTTCACCTTTATTTAATTTCTTGTTTATCGCGATAATGCGTCGCAAGAAATCATCTGAATGAATATCGCACTTCATCAAAACCAAATCTTCATCCGAATTTGGCAATTCGTCATCATCAGGCGCGTATGTCCAACCAGTAATACACGCACATTCGTGCATTGCATTTTCAATCGCGTTTTTGTATTTATCACTAACATCACCAAAACATAAAATCTTTTTCATAATCACATTCCTTAATGTTCGCATGACAGAAATCCTAACAAAATATAAATGTTTTTATCAAATGTTTTTTTATGGTATAATTACACAGGAAAAATACAGGGGAAAAATCATGAAGATATCAATTATTGGTGTTGGTTCGGTTGGTTCTGCAGTGGCAACGTCGGTCAAGAACACTGGACTGGTTCACGAAATTGTTTTATATGACCGCGATGGGGTGCGCGCGCGCGCCGCCGCCGAAGACCTTGGGCATGCGACTGCGTTCGGTTTTGATGTAAAAATTTCTGCGGCGAATAATTATCGCGGAATTCGCGGTTCGGATATAGTTATTATTTCAGCAGGTGCGAATCAGCGTCCGGGACAAACACGTACAGACCTGTTAGAAAATAATGCAAATGTTATTCGGGATATTGTGCCGCGTGTTATGGAAAATGTTGATCCAAAACGGGTGATTTTGATTCTGGTGACAAATCCATTGGATGTAATGGTGATGTTGGCGCAAAAACTTTCAAAATTACCACCTGCGCGTGTTATCGGAACCGGAACAATGTTGGATACGGCGCGGTTGCGTACTATATTGGCACGCGGGTTATCTGTGTCGCCTCAATCAATTCATTCTTATGTACTTGGCGAGCATGGCGACAGCAGTGTTATAGATTGGTCTTCTATCACTGTTGGCGGGCTTTCATTGGAAGAATTTTGTCACCAGGCGCGAATTCAAATGAACGCGACGATACGCGAAAATATTGAATATCATGTCCGCAATGCCGCATACGAAATTATTCGTGGACGTGGTGCAACATGGGATGGTATCGGCAGTGCAGTTTCTGATTTATTGCGATGCATCACAAACGATGAACACCGAATATTAACAGTGTCCATTGTTGCGGGTACTGGGGCGCACACATGCGCAATGTCTTTGCCGCGGGTTATTGGTGCAAATGGTGTGGTAATGACACTTACACCAAAAATGTCACCTGCTGAATCGACGGCACTGCGGCGCAGCGTGAAAATAATTCAGAAAAACTTTTCGCGCGTTTAGTGTCAGGGAAAACATACCCGCGCGTTGGCAAACATTCATATTTATGCACGCATATTTGCGTGCTATTTTATTTGCACAAGGGAATAATGAATATGCCACAAGATATTGAATATGATGAATTAGAAAACGGCCGCGGTTTTTGGGCACATCGTGGAGATATGCAAATAGGCGAAATTAACATCGCCATCGTTGGGGCAAATCGTTTAATAATTGAATCAACACGTGTTGATTCGGAATACGATAACACAGACGTTTGCAAAAATTTAGTGCGGTGTGTCGTAGAATTGGCGCGCGCTGGCGGACGCAAGATTTTGTGTCTGTGCCCGCGCGCACAATCTGTATTCAATCATTGCCCAGAATTTGATGATGTGCGTCTGATACAAATGGCGCGTTAATCACATATTCAAATTATCAACCACAAATTTCCAATCAATTAACCCATCAAGAAAAGTTTCAATAAAATCCGCGCGTCTGTTTTGATAATCTAAATAATATGCGTGTTCCCATAAATCAAGTGTAAGCATCGGCGTTTTACCGTGTGCGATTGGTGTGTCTGCATCTTTTGTCGCGATAATTTCAAATTTATCGTTATCGCGTATCAACCACACCCATCCCGAACCAAAAACATCATTCGCAACCGCGCGGAATTTTTCTTTGAATTCAGACGACCCGCCAAATGCATCAGATATTACATCTGGGATTGCGGTATCACCGCCACGTCCAAGACAATTAAAAAAGAATTCGTGATTAAAGATTTGCGCGGCGTTGTTGAATATTTTTTGTGCATCAGAATCGCGCGATGAATTTATTATTATTTCACGCAAATCCATGTCTGAATATTTTGTATCTGCGATTAATTTATTCAGGTTCGCGATGTATCCGCCCAAGTGTTTATCATGATGCAACCGCACAGTTTCAACAGACATATACGGAACCAAATCTGTTTCACGAAAAGGTAATGGAAAATCGTTCAGGTTAAACATATCTTTAACTCCTTTGCGGATATTTTATCCCATAAAAAATTTTCTGCCACAGGAAAAATAGTTTAATTTTTTGTAAAAACATCTTGCACAGGCGATACCATTATTTCTATAATCTTAGTGAAGGAAAGGAGATTAAATGAAAAAATTGTCTGTTTTGATTGGGTTTGTTGGCGCGCTGTTTATCGGTGGGGCGTATGCGGCGGATATAACAATTTATCATTCACCGTCATGTCCGCATTGTCACCATGCACGTGATTTTATTTCAAATAATTTAATTTACGAATATCCGAATTTAAATGTGACATTGGTGAATGTTATGGAATCTGAAAATCGGGATATGTTTTTTGCTGCACTTGAAAAATGCGAATACAAATCTGGTGGTGTGCCGGTTTTGGTGATTGGTGAAAAATGTTTCCAGGGATATGGTGATTCAATGGCAGATTCTATTCGCGCTGCGATAGAAGTTGATTTGTCGGACCAAGAAAAATCTGTGGCGGTGGAAAACAGACGGGCATTGGCGGCGGATGCAGATGCGTTCAAGAAATTACACGCTGACCGGATTGATGCTGTTGTTGAACGCAATGCCGGCGACATCAATGGTGATGTGCAAAAAAAAAATAATTCAATAAGGTCATCAAATAAAACGTGGGTGTTTTATGTGATATTGGTTGTGTTGGTATTGGGCTTGGGTTTTGTGCTGACACGCGGCGGCAACAAAAAATAACGGATAAAAGATGTTTGATTTAACAACTCTTGATTATATTTATGTCGGCGTATTGTTGATATCTACTGTGTGGGCAACAATTCGTGGGGGAATATATGAAACAGTGGCGACACTATCATGGGTTGTTGCGGCGGTTGCGGCGCGGTTTTTATCGCCTATGTTGGATGGATGGTTGCAATCTTGGTTTGGTCTGGCAGAATCCACAGTCGGCACATTGGTCGCATCATATTTTATCGTGTTCTTTGTGATTTTGTTAATTGTCGGGTTCTTTAATCAAAAACTGCGCGATAAAATTCAAGACAGCATAATGAATGTCACTGACCATACATTGGGCGTTATATTCGGAATTGTTCGCGGTGTGGTGATTATGGGGGTGGCATATTGGGTGGCACTGTGGTATTATTCTGATGCACCGCATATGCCGCGGTGGATAGAAGATGCGCGCACACGCCCAATTATGCAAATGACCGCGGTTAAATTAGACGAGTGGTTCATACCTGGCGAAGAAAACAAATTGCTGAAACGTGATGTTGCGGGCACGCACGAATCAAAAAAGATTTTTGATAATTTGATAAATCCGCGTGTTGTTGATGATATTATTTCCCAAAAAGATAAAAAAGATGAACCACGTGTGAACGAAGAAACGGGATATAAGAATTCTGAACGCAGCGCATTGGAAAATCAATTATTGCAAATTGAAACGGTTGCAAACGCGGTTGAGTCGCGGGAACAAGAACGCGCCAAGAATCAAGAATAAAAAACAAAACGGAATCAAAAGATTCCGTTTTTTTTGTTATTTGATTTTTTTCATTTTTTGATGTATTATAAACAGTGACAAGGCGATGCTTTGTTGGGTGTCAGAACCCATGGTAATACTCGGTGTCCGCGGGGACATAAAACACCTCCAGCCGCGTGGGTTGGAGGGCGGCGAATATATTGAATAAGCCCACTATTTTCCGAGTATTATAGTTCTGAACCTCCAACCACTTGCTTTGTCGGGTGGTTTTTTATACCAAGGAGGAATTTATGAAGATTTTTCTTGTGTTTATATCATTGTTGTTATCTTTGCCATGTATGGTATACGCCGCTGAGCAAACAAATCAGCCCTCAGAACAAGATATCGCTGCGGCCGCACAACAAAAATTGGAAGATGCGCGCGAAAAACAAAATTCTTTGGGTAATCGCTTGGTTAATGCCGGGGCATCTGCGGCAACGGGGTATGGGGCACGAATGGTCGCAACCGCGATGGCAGAACAGTCGGCAGATGCCAAAGCTGAATCTGATATGCGTGAATGGATTGACACAATGAAATGCGAATATGGTGACGGTCAAGTATTTAATGTTGGCACCGAAACCATTTATTTGCCGGGCGGCGATGAAATATCAGAATATGCCAAAGAATATAAATACTTAGCAGAAAAATTGAAAAAAACCAAAGCGGCATTGGGGTTAAAACCCGGCATTGAATCTGAAACAATTTATGACCGCGCCGATTATGATTTATATTCATATAACCCCGCGGAACACCAAAGCAGTGGTAATGTATCTGTATCACGTGCATTAATGGACAGCACCAGTGAAGACGCAATCGCATGGGCAGAACAAAAACAAGAATCTGAACAAGATAAAAACTGGGGTTTGGGTATCACCGCAATAGGCGTTTTTGGCGGTGCCGCAACAAACATTATTATTAATAACAAAGACAACAAAAATGATGATTCTGAAAAATAAAACATCTGCGGATGCGCCGCAGAAAATCCTGGTGCCGGTTATCGGACTTGAACCAATGACCTACTGATTACAAATCAGCCGCTCTACCAACTGAGCTAAACCGGCAACACCGTGTAATTATACATATCCGCATTACATATGCAAGCAAAATTTTCTGATTTTTTAAAATAAACCTTGAAAATGCGACATAGTAGGATAACATAGAAAACATGATTAAATTACCAGAGCTTTTGGCGCCGGCGGGAACGCTGGATGCTTTTAAGACCGCGATTTTATACGGTGCAGATGCAATTTATGCCGGCCTGCCGGGGTTTTCTATGCGTGCACGCGCAAAAATAACAACCGAAGAAGTGAAAACAGGCATAGAATTGGCACATAATGCCGGAAAAAAAGTTTATCTGGCGTTCAATCTGTTCGCACATGATACAGAATATGCAAATATGCCGCGTGTGTCGGAAACAATTCGTTATCTGAATCCGGACGCACTGATTATATCTGACCCGGGGGTACTGATGTGGGTACGCAAGAATCATCCCGATATACCGATTCATATTTCAACCCAGGCAAATATATGTTCCGCCGAATCTGTTAAATTTTGGCAGAATGCGGGCGCATCGCTGTGCGTTTTGGCGCGCGAAGTCTCACACCAAGAATTCATATCTATTCGCCGTGCATGCCCAGATATAAAATTGGAAATATTCGTTCATGGGGCAATGTGTATGGCGTATTCTGGGCGATGCCTGCTGTCTAATTTTATCACAGGGCGACCGGCAAATCGTGGGGCGTGCGCGCAACTGTGCCGGTGGAAATATGATGTTATTTTGCGCGAAGTTGAATCGGGTATTGAAATGCCAATCACCGAAGATGAACACGGCGCATATATCATGAATTCCAAAGATTTGTGTTTAATGCCGCGTATCGCCGAAGTTTTAGAATCGGGTCCCGATTCATTAAAGATTGAAGGTCGTAATCGCAGTGAATACTATGTTGGGTCCGTGGTTCATGCATACAGGTGTGCGATGGATGCGTATGCGCGCGCGCCAGAAAATTTTGACCCGTCACGATATATGGAAATGTTGAATGTTTTAGAATCGCGCGGGTATACGACGGCATTCTTTGATGGTCCGGTGCCGCCTGATGCACATAAATATGATTCTGGGCGGTCTGTATCAGAATACCATGCCGCCGGTGTCGTGACAGAAATTGGCGATGATTATATTACAATGGAATTACGCAACGAGATAAAAACCGGCGATAAAATCACATTTGTTTTACCGGGCACGTCCGATAAATTTACGGTTAAAATCAAAAATGTTATAAATGCGACAAATTCCATGCCGCAACCAAAAATGTCTGCGGGGCAACATAATGCAATAAAAATTCCGCGGGAATGGATTCCGGCGGAATGTTTTAATAAAATATCACCATTGGTATTGGCGTATAAGCATAAATAGATTTATTTGCCGCGCCATTTTTTTTGAAAGATAAACTTTCTGTACGCGCGTTCAAAAGACCGTGGGTCATTTTCTAAATCTACACCTTGGTTTTCTGGTTGCATATCCAACCATTCATAGAACCCTTTGGGAAAGCCCGCTGTTTTATGCGGTAATTGTATACTGTCACCAACCGCAGACAGCAATGTTTCTTGAAAATGTTTTATTTCAATTCGTAAATTTTCGGACACATTGGCAATGTTTGATTCTGCGACATCTATAACAGAATCTTTTTTATCATCTGTCATCATCTTTTTCGTTTGTGTCTTGCGATGTTCATTATAGAATTTCATTAAATAACTTATTGCTTGGTTTGGTTTGCCCGATTTCTGGGCTTCCAGTATAGAATATATTTCTAGCAACGCATTGTACCAAGATTTTCCCAATGTTAAATGTTGTGATTGATACTTTTTGACCAATGCATCATACAAAGACATATACGCGCGCGCCAATTTTTCTTTAACATCATTATCAAGTTCAGTAATTTGTTTTGTCATGGCACCACCTCTATTTAGGCATTCCAACACACCTACAATGTTATAATAAAAACGGTTTTTTTGTCAAGTGTTTATATTTATGCACATTTTTGTTTTGACTTTATTCCGATGTTGGGGCATTATGCTATGGTCGTATTCCTAAGAAAGGGCAGTTTATTATCGGGATGCGACACCAATCTTGCCAATAATGGGGGTTGGTAGGAAACAAAAAACATAAGGATGATTTATGAAAAAAATTCTAAATATTGCTGTGGCGACTGCGGCATTTGCGACGTCTGCTGTGGCGGCAAACATGGAAAATCCGTTGTATTTGCCATCATCGGGTGATGTATATTCAAAAACATCTATTGGTTTGATGTACAAAATTACGGATTCTACTGATAACCAAATATTGCGTCATCATAACGGTCATGCAGAATTTCCTATTTGGCGTCCGGTTCAAGAATTGGGTATTGGTATCACTGACCGGTGGGCGGTTCACGGTGTTGTTGGGTACACATATGATCACGATGTTAAACGCAAAGGATTCCACCTTGGACGTTTAGGTTCAACATATCGCGTAATTGATTCTTTGGATGGTTATGTGTGGGATATCTATGGCGATTTGCATATGGGTGGAATTGAAAAAATGCGTGGTTCGTTAAGTATGGTGGAACCTGGAAAATTTGTTTTCAATTATGACAATTATTCAAATGGTCGTTGGGGCGCCCATCTTGGGACCAGGTTTGGTCGCAGATGGTCAAATTTAACAACCAGTGCATTTGTTGAAGTATTGCGTACATGGGGCAACCATAACAACGAAATCGGTGTTGCAGCATTAAGACCGTTGTTGGGTGCGGCTGGCGCATTATTGCCGGATAAATTGTCGGTTGATATTAAATCTACATGGGAAGTTAATGCTGGTGCCAATGCGTTCTATCAAATGACAGACCGTTGGTCTGGTGGATTGGCGTTCCAATATAAGTATCACGCAACAAATGGTTTGGACAGTGTTCATTCTTATTTGGCGGCGCCACTTCAGACACCAATCAACAATATGCTTGAACAATACAAAGATATGGAAGATCACTTTAACGAATACGCACTGACCTTTACATTGGCGTACCAGTTGCGTGATTGGGCGCAGGTTGCGTGGTATATAGAAGACACATATGATACTGGTGCACGCCTGTCGGCGAACACAACCGATTTAAAGGTTGAAACAGGTTTCCGTTTGAACTTTGTGTTCTAGTATTATTATACAAAACTGCTAACGGGTCCGTTTGGACCCGTTTTGTATTAAACACTTTTTTTAATGCTTTTTTTATGATATAATGTTCCAAGAAAGGATTTAAAAAGCATGAAAAAGATTGGATTATCTGCCGCTTTTGTCGGGTTTTCGGTTGCTGTGGTGGGCGCGGCGTCTGCGGCGTACCCCGTGTATCAGCAACAATATCAACAACAATATACACGTGATGCGAACTATGTGCGGCCTGGCGTGGTTCAATTACCCGCAACGAACAGCACGGTTTTAACTGTGAATTCTGCGGTGGCGGCGCAGCCGACGCGAATTACTGGGACTTTGCCACGTGTTGGTGCAGCGGCAACCGCCGCAGGTCGCCAGTATTATCAACCGGCAGATTATGACCGTTTGGCGGACAGCGGTCTGTACGTTGGTATTTCTGCGGCATACGCCGCCAGCATATCTGGCAGTATGCACGCCGATTATTCCGGCGAACAAGATGCATATGTTGTCCCGGGTGCATTCGCAGATGCAGATTTTGAAACGGACACCGTGATACCGTTGCAGGTATCTGTTGGTGCGGCATTAAACAATGATTTTCGTGTAGATTTTTCGTATACGCGGTACAGTGGACTTAGTTATCCTAATAATGTTTACACATTTAACGAAGAAACTGGTGCCGCGGACATTCTTACATCCGTAGAAGGTGGTGCGATAACCGCCAACACAACCATGTTGAATTTATACTATAACCTTGATTCTTATACAGGTTATTTGGCGGGTGGTTCTTTGCGTCCATATCTTGGTGTTGGTGTTGGTATGTCTTTGAATACGATTGCAGACTATGTTGTATACGACGGCACGTATTACAGAATTATTCAAGATTTAAGTACAACAATTAATAACGCGGGAAAATTGACCGGTATTTCTGATGTGTACGCATACCATAATGGTGGCACAAATGAACAGTTGGCGTTCATGGTTGAAGGTGGTATAACAACAGACCTTGGCGGTGGAATTAAGATGGATTTCTTTGCGCGTTATGCGAACCTTGGGCGTGTCAAGACATCGGGCAGTATCGTTTTGTCACAGACAGAATGGTTGTCTGATGGATACGGTAACGAAGTTCAGGCAGATTATGACAGTGTATTTCACTATACAAACTGGTATGAAAGTGGTCGTCTGTCTATGATTGATATAGGCGCGCGTTTAAGATTACAGTTCTGATTTTCGTGACTGCAAATCGGGGGATACGGATGAGAGGAAACAGTATAATTTTTTATTCATTGCTTGGCACCATTGTGGCGGGCGATGCCTTGGCGGCCATCCGTGTTGGCAATCTTTCCCGCAACTATGCGGGCACATACAAGAATGTTGTCGGGCTAGAGCAGCAATACTATAATTCCATTGCGGATACAACCGTGAACGCAACAGAACAGGATTTACCTGTTCCGGTGGCAAATGCAGAATTAGCGGATAAAATTCGCGCCGGCGATTCGGGTGCAAATACAGATGTTGATACACTTAACAAATGCGCGATGATTTATCCCGATGGGGAATTTGTGTGGGACAAACCAACAATCGGGCGTGGTGCTGGTGGGGCGCCAACATGTGTTGCGGTTGTTGAAATGCGTGCATTGGGGGCGAATGGCGGTTTGGAATACACAACTGTTGCGCGTGGCAAATTGGCGGCTGGGGATATTTTCAAATGCAATATATCAGACTTTCCATCGGGTACATATTTGCCAGAAATGACAACGGTCACATTCCCGTCAGACAACGCGCCGACCCGTGAAGATGTTATAAACGTATTAAATGAAGAACAAAAAAACAAAGCCGGACTAAAAATTGCGGCGGCGGCAGTGGCGGCGGGCATCGCGGGGAATATTGTTGGCAAATCAGAAGTTGGCAATGACAGTTTGTTCGGAACTAATTCTGAAAAATTAAAGACAACTGCGGCGGGCGCTCTTAGTGGCGCGGCATTAATGACCGCAAGTGTTTATTCTGGCAAAGTGCCGGGGGATGTTATTTTGCATGCCGGGGTGAATGCAGCGGCGGGTGGAATTATTGGAAATATGATGGCATCTGGCGATTCTGTACTGCGCATAGAAAAATGTAAGTACGAAGGGATTGAAACAACGTGTCTTTGGGGGAATATAGTAAAAACAGATAAAACAAATATTCCAAATGTTTATTATGATTTTAATAGTGATGAAATAATTGTCTGTAATGCTGAAAATAAAGGGTGTAAGACAGATAATACATTGATACGGAAATCTTATGTTGGACGCGACGGGGGGGCGGTATTGCCATATTCTGTTAAATCTCAGAATGATTTGAATGACAAAGTTGATACCGCTTATGTCCTTGGAGACGATAAAGAAATGAGAGCGACAGCGACAACCAGCGGCAGATTTTACAAGATAAATGCAGAAAAACGTTCGGGCGCACCGTTGCCCGCGGTGATTGTAAACTTTAAAGATTCCGCATTTGGTATCAAGTTCAAAGATTGGGATAAATGGCGTGACGTAAATGGAACAACGGCAACGGTCTGTTTGCGTGATTCGCGTGGCGACCCATATAAATGTGATGCCAAGAATACAGATGGCACACAGACATACGCTATAAACGATTTCTATCCGATAAGTATGGATGCCGATGATGGTGGCGTGGTTGATTTTTCAAACAAAGCGCGTCTTGGGTCCACATTAAAGGGTGCCGGTGCGGGCGGTATAATTGGTGGGTTTTCGGGGTACCAAGGCGCACAGAATGATATAGAGGAACGTTTCGTTCAGGCAACACGGGAATATAATGATTCTTTGGAAAAGTTCTATTGTGGTACTGGTCGCAAGTTCCTGTCTTTCTATAATGACGATGTAATAATACCAGCGATGAGCAAATAGGGGTTAATAAACGGTGGCGAACGCCACCGTTTACTAACCACCAGCCACTAATACTAACCACTATTATAGGTAAGGGGAATTAAAAAAACGGTTGCCGTCGCAACCGTTTTTTAAACTATATTTTTATTTATGCAGAAGTTTTGTGATCGTGTTTTTTACATCTGATACACATGTTTTAATACCAAATTCATTTGGTAATGCGGATGTATCAAAATCATTAACACGATATTTAACTTCTATCACATCGTTATCCAAATTCTTGTTTGATACAATCAGACGAATTGGCGCGGCAATCAAATCTGCATCTGCAAATTTTTCACCTGCGCGCGCATCACGGTTATCTAATAAAACATCAACACCATCACGTCTTAATTCATCATAGATTTTTTCTGCGATTGGTAAAGCCTTGTTTTCTTTATCAATCAAACCGATGATTTCAACCGCAAAAGGCGCGGTTTCCATATTCCAAATCGGACCATTATCATCGGCACTTTCTTCAATAATTGCCGCCATTGTACGACCAACGCCGATACCATAGCATCCCATAATTGGTGTTTGTTCAGTGCCGTCTGCGGCGGTGTATGTCATGTGCATAGAATCTGTATATTTTTTACCAAGTTGGAAAATATTACCAATTTCAATACCACGAACCTTTTTCAATTCTTTGCCACATTTTGGACATTTGGTTGAATCCGTGTCTTCTAATTCTTTGTTTGCGCGAAAACCACAATCGCAGATATACAAAGTGTCTTCGCCCATTTCGTTAATCAATTGGAATTCATGTGCAATCTTGCCCCCCATGTCACCCGTGGACGATAAAACATCGGTAAAGTCTTTCAAACCACAACGGCGAAAGATTCTGTAATATGCATCAAAACAACGTTGATAATATTGTTCCAAATCTTCTTGGGTTTCGTGGAAGGAATACGCGTCTTTCATAATAAATTCACGGGTTCTGATTAACCCCGCACGCACACGCAATTCATCACGGAACTTTGTCTGAATTTGATACAGCATGAATGGCAACTGACGATACGATGTCAAAACAGAACGTGCGTAATCTGTGACGACTTCTTCATGTGTTGGACAAATCAAATAATCAGCCCCCGATGCACCTTTGAATTTTGCAATGACACTCATCGCATCATAACGGCCCGTTTCGCGCCATAAATCTGCGGTACAAACAACCGGCATCAAGATTTCTTGACCATCAATCGCATTCATTTCTTCACGAATAATATTTTCAATTTTATGAACAACAGACCAACCAAGTGGTGTCAAAGTATACCCACCTTGGAAAGTTTGATATATATAACCGCCTTTGACCGCGATTTTGTGACCACGTGTTGTTGCACCGGCAACATCGCCAATTAAACGCCGTACACATAAGTTTTCAATTTTCATTTTTTTATATCCTTGGTTTCCATATATTTATCTGAAATTATTTTGTACATTGTTTGTGCCATTTGTTTTCTGTCCATACCCGCCAAAGGCGGCGGCGGCAACATATACACATTTACGGTAAAACCGCCCAAAACCATTACATGAAAGATTTGTCCGAACGCACTGCGTTCACGCGAACATTTGGGACCCCTGTCTTGTTTTGCGTTATCAAAATATGCATAGTGTTCCGCCAAATCTTCTTCACTTATTGGTGTGCCGTCATGATAACAATAACGTGTCACCACAGGTTGTACCGTGACATCTGTTCCTTCGGCGACATTGAACAGACTGCTTTTAAATTCTTTGACATAGGCGCCGTTTGTTGTCGTGCCTTCGGGAAATATATACAGCGGATATGAAATATTTGAAATCGCGTTTTGCACCTCGGCCAGGGCTTCGGCGGCATGCGAAGGACGACGATCAACAAAAACCACGCCAAACTTATTCGCAATATACCCAACCAACGGCCAACGGCGAACATCGTTCTTGGAAATAAAACTGCCCCCGAACATTACCGGAAAAGTCGCGATTTCAAATACAGATATATGATTGCCGGCAACCAACAATGGGCGTTTTTTTGATATTGTTCCGTGCTTTACAATCTTGATATTCGCCAATATCAACAAAATTTTCATAAACACAGACATATATTTTACCGCCGCGCGGGAACGCGATGGCAAGAAAATTATTATCGGTAATTGAACAACAACCATAACCCAGAACGCCGCGAAACGCAATCCCCCGGTTATTGTGTTAAATATGTTTTGTTTACGCACAGCCATGTCTATTCATCCTCGGTATTCGTGGGGGTTTCATCAATAAATTCTGCATCGGCGGCGTCTTCGCGCAACAGAAATTCAAAAAATGCCCCCAACATATTCAGCGAGCCCGTAATCGGCATCAGCATTATTTTGCCCAGCGTTTGCATAGGATGTGGTTTTACATCCAAATGTTCCAACGCATTTTCACGACCATAGAAATGTTTTTGATATGCGGCATCCATATTTTTACTTTGCATCATAACGAATACATCATATGTGTTAAACGGTTTATCAATAAACACGCCCTGGCCAAATGTGGCACCCATACGTAAATAACCCTTGATAAGCGGTGTCATTTGTTTCTTTGCCATTTCTTCGTCAACAAACGCACGTGGCAATATGTTCATTTTCGCCATACGCGGATCTGCGCCATCGGCAAAGTTTTCCGGTATCACACGCGCCCGCAACCGCAGTGGCGACAAATGGTTGTAATACAGATAAGATATTGCCTGGGCAGATTCAACAGGTTTTTGACCAACCCAAGACGCGACACCGAACAGCACAGCGATGCGGCGGCGCAGAACATATTCACTTAACCCCGCCCACAGCATACGCATAACCAACGCATTTTCACGATATTCGCGCGCAACGCATGCGCGGGACATTTCTGCGATATTATCAGACGCTTTTTTTATCTTGGAAATATTAAATTCTGTTTCGGTATAGAAACCGCCCATTTTGTCCGCCGCCCGCTTATCAATAATACGGTATGTGCCAACAACACGCCCATTATGAAACACCGCCATATAGTCGGCATATTTATCAAAATCATCAAATTCTTCGTGCAAAGTGTGCTGTTCATCGGTGGCGGATGCACCTTCTTCGGTGACGAACACATCATACCGTAAATTCCGCACCATACGGCGTTCTTCTTTGTTGCGTGTAAGGCGAACTTCAAAATCACGAACCTTAATAGCCATGAAATAATCCCTTGGTTGTTATATATTGTATCAAGGATATCAAACAAAGCAAGTTCGCGCAATGAAATTATTTCAATCTGTCCGCTAATTCAGATATTGCAATCGCATACCAATTTGAATTGTTCCACCGTTTTATCCGGTAAAAATTCGGGTATGTCAAATACGCCACAATTACGGGTCTTGGCGCAACATCGGAATCGGGGGCAAAATCATCCGATGAAAATTCAGGTAAATTTGCAACATCTGCAACCAGACCGGCAACCATATTGCCCGTGGGAATTTGCGTGCCATCTGGGTTCAAAACACCAGTTTTCGCCCATTCGGTCAGAGTTTTCTTTGTTTTGCCGTCCATCAAAGATGTATCAAAATCTGCCGGTAATATAACGCGTCGTGCAATACGTTCGTTTTTGTTCCACCCAAGGTTATTAAGGTAATTCCCCGCACTGGCCATGGCATCGCCAACACTGTTTATAATATCAATATGTCCGTCGCCATTGCCGTCAACCCCGTACATGGCAAGTGTTGTTGGAATAAATTGAAAATGCCCCATGGCGCCCGCCCAACTGCCGCGTATGTTGTTTATATCCAATTTATTGTCATCGGCGATTTTCATCAGTGCCAATAATTGGTCTGTAAAGAATTTTTCACGCCGCCCATCGTAAATTAGGGTGAAAAAAGCGTCCACCAAGCGATGGCGCGATTTTATTTCGCCATAGTTTGATTCCATTCCCCAAAACGCCAAAATCACATGCGGTGGTACCCCGTATTTACTCTCAATTTTGTTCAGCATGGTTGGATACTTTGTGCCCATCGTCCGTCCGCGTGCGATGCGTGCAGGGTTTACGGTTCGTTTCAAGTATTCGTCCAAACTTAATTTAAATTCAGATTGATTTTTGTCGTTGCGCACAATAGACGGAATAAACGCCGGATTGCGCAATGTTGATTTTATGGTGTCTTCGGATATGTGTTTTTCCGTTGCAGTATTGCGTACATTTTCAATAACCGAATCCCATCGCGCAATATCAAAAGCCCCTGTGTCGGCAAACGCCGGTGCCATAATACACAATATCGCGAAAAACACACAGGTGCACCGCATAACAATCCCTTGTTAGTGTTAAAATGCGAATTTCAATCCAAGATGCAAACCAAATGATTGCCAGTTGGCTTCTTTCAAAGCGTTGCTGACATGTTCCGTATGGGCAGATACATTTCTTAAATACGGCAGACCATTGTCATCTAATACATACTGACCATTTTCATCCATGACAAATTCTGAATAACTTGCGATGTATAATTTTCCCGGGATGTTGCCAACATGGAACATATTTGTGTCAACCTTTAACGCCAACTGAAGACGCGATGATAGACGTAAATTGTATTCTAATTCTGCGGCATACGCATATGCGCCATTGCTGCCTTCGTCCAAGAAACTTGGGCTTTGTTGCCAATCTGTGCGATTTGGCCATATACCTTCGGATGAATACTTTGGCAAACTGACCTGGAAATAGAAACGCAGTTTATCCGCCAATGTCATCTGTTTTTCAATCTCAAGACCAAAATAGAATCCACTCCACGTAGTGTTGTATATGTGGGTTGTACCACCAACCTTAATCGGACCATCGCCACCAATGATAACACAATCACCCGCCGGTACCCCCCACGGCACAGTACCCATGGATGTTTGATAATCTTCTGTATACAGATAATCACCAAGTTGCGTTATATAACCACTGGTTGTACCCGATTGTGTCACCACCTTAATATCTTCGGGACCCATACAAACCTGGTACCAATCGGTCGGTGGGGTGACATCTGTGGGCATAGAATAATAAAAACCGTCTTCATCTCCGTAAACATATTCACCCAAATTTGTCATTAATGGCAAATATATGCCCTGATTTGGGTACAAGTGGTCAGACATTTTCAAATCATGCTTAAATATTTCGTATCCAATAACCGGGGATAATTTCCACCCGCCAATATCCCAAATATGATGCGCACCCAACCCAAACCTTATATGATGCGAACGACCAGATTGGTCACCCATAGATATTGTAAAAATGCCTTCGTATGGTTTTGCCCAATCATACGGTTCCAAATCGTAATCCATGGACAATCCACCATGCGACAAGTCACCATAAGTGTATTCGCCGAACGCAAACATATCAAAATTGCGTAAAGAAAATTTATGACGCGCACCAACGGTTGCTTCATTAAAGACCATGTCATCCCATTCAAGAATGGAATTTACACCCGTTTTAAATTCAAAATCTGCGAATCTGCGGGAATAATTGGCATATATTTGTGTGGCGCGTTCAATATCATCAGTGGTGGCAATACCGTTCACCGTCATTGCCCCAGAATTCGCATATGTCATACCATCAACATATTCCACAACATCAGGCGTTTTTTGGCGTTCGTTGCGATACGTATACGTGCGTTTGCCAACAACCTGTTTAGAACCCGAAGAACCCACATATTTGGTATATCCTTTGGACGCATATTCATCATAATTCAACTGATTAGAATTAGATTTTGCATTTTTTTGATAATAAACAGGTACACCTTCATTTGCGCCAAACGCCGTCAAATGAACCAAAATCGCCGGTAAAACCGAGATTAAATACTTTTTCATTCCTTTCATGGTTGTCATTATATCACAAATCTTGTCCAAGAAAAAGCAATTTATCACTTGCCAGAAAATAAAAGGGTTGTAATATTGGTCTGATATGAAAAAGTCTCATAATATCTATATTCATGTTCCGTTTTGTGTCGCAAAATGTAATTATTGTGCGTTTTTTTCGCGGGCATGCCGTTCGCCTGATTGGGACGGGTACACCGACAGAATCATCAACGAATTAAAATATTTTGGCAATATGTTGGATGCGACCACCGTGCCAACGATTTTCTTTGGTGGTGGAACACCGTCACTTATGCCAAGCGAATGCTTTGGGCGAATTATTGATGGCGTTAACAGATACTTTGCTGTGGATTCAGACGCAGAAATCACGATAGAGGCGAACCCAGGAACAATAGAGAATACAAAACTTGATGATTTTTGTAGGATGGGCGTAAATCGCATATCCATAGGTGTGCAATCTTTTGATGATGAAAAATTGAGATTCTTGGGGCGTATACATAACGCAAATGATGCGCGGCGATTAATTGATTACGCATTAAACAAAAATATACGTGTTTCGGCAGATTTTATATATGGATTGCCAAATGATACCACGGTTGATGTTGTAAATATGTGTCATGAAATAAATAAAATTGGACTTACGCATTGTTCGTTATATGAATTAACTCTGGAACCCGATACACCGTTTGGCAAAATGAATCTGAATATGCCGGATAATAATGCGATGGCGGAAATGTATATTGCGATTGCACAAAATTTAAATCTGCCACGGTACGAAGTTTCTAATTATGCCACCCCTGGATATGAATGTCGTCATAATCAAAATGTATGGGATGGCGGGGCATATATAGGTATTGGAGATGGCGGGGCAGGGCGCGTGTTTTTGAATGATACGTGGTACGAACAAATGGGTGGTGGAAAACAATTTAATGCAATGACAAATGCTGCGCGTGCAACAGAACGCATAATAACAGGTATGCGTACAATGCGCGGTGTGCGAATTGATTCAGATATAGAAAAAATACTGAATATGGAATTTGCAAAAACACATCCAGATATGATAAGGTTTTCGGGTGACCGAATCATTGCTACGGATATGGGGATGTTGGTCTTGGATAATTTGATAGAAAATTTGGTGAAATAACATGCGACATACTTGGTTAAATATTTTTGGAATTTTCATGGTTGTTGTTGCAATCATGTCGGCAATAAAAATCAAAAGGGGTGACATAATGAACACAGGAATAAAAATGAATGAAATAGAAACATCTATTAATCCTGGGAATGATTTTTTTGATTATGCGACATTGCGTTGGCGGCGTGCGAATCCGATTCCTGATGATTATGTGCGGTATGGCGCATTTGAAATATTAAATGAAACGAATCTTAAACGCGTGCGTGAAATCGCTGAACAAGACGGTGGAAAAATCGGAACACTGTATCGGGTTATCATGAATGAAGATAAATTAAATCATGATGGTATCGCACCTGTAAGAAAGTACTTTGATGAAATTGATAATATAAAATCAAAATCTGAATTGCCGGAATATTTTGGAAAAACGCATGCGTTAATATCTTCTTTTTGGGGCGATTCTGTCGCACTGGATGAACGGGACAGTGAACATTACCTGTATAATATTTCCCAGGGTGGAATCGGTCTGCCGCGTGACTATTATTTTGATGATGACGCACGCACGACAGATATTCGCAAGAAATATGTTGAATTCATTGCGGCGCAATTAAAGAATTTTGGTGTGCGCGCAGATGCCAAAAAAATATACGCATTGGAAGAGCGTATGGCAAAAAGTTTTCATACCAAAGAAGTCTTGCGCGACCCGCATGCGAACTATCATAAAATGTCACGTGATGAATTTATTAACAAATTTTCTGGATTTGATTGGAAAAAATACTTTGATGTACGTGGTGCGAACGCGGCAGAATTTATTAATGTGGGTCAGCCGGATGCGCTGCGCGAATCTGTTGCGATATTGAAAGATACAGATTTAGACTTGATAAAATCTTATTTGAAATATCGTGTGATTTTGGCGGCGGACACTTTTTTGGATGATAAAACATACGATATATCTTTTGATTTCTTTAACCGCACAATGTCGGGTCAAAAAGAAAAGAAACCGCGTTGGAAACGCGCGATTGGAATATTGGATGGGACGGTTGGCGAAGAAATTGGTCGTTTATATGTCAAAGAATATTTTCCGGCGGCGGCAAAAAAACGTATGGAACATTTGGTTGAAAATCTGCGCCGCGCATACAGAATGCGGATAGAACGATTAGATTGGATGTCATCTGATACGCGCACGCGCGCCATTGAAAAATTAGACGCGTTTCGCGCAAAAATAGGGTACCCGGAAAAATGGCGCGATTATTCAAAATTGCAATTAGATGCGAATGAACCTTTGTTTGAAAATATGATGCGTGTCGCAAAATTTGAAGATGATTTTTGGATGGAAAAAATCGGTAAAGAAAAAGACCCGAATATTTGGTATATGAACGCACATGAAATAAACGCATATTATGACCCATCTACGAACGAGATATGTTTTCCGGCGGGTATATTGCAATATCCATTCTTTGATATGAATGCAGATGATGCATTTAATTATGGCGCAATCGGCGCAATTATCGGTCATGAAATGACGCATGGTTTTGACGATATGGGACGGCATTTTGATGCGAATGGAAATATGCGGGATTGGTGGTCTGATTCTGATGCGACGGCGTTTGAATCGCGTGCCGATGTGATGCGAAAATTCTTTGACAACATTTTGGTCGCGCCCGATGTTCATGCAAATGGTACATTTACGTTGGGTGAAAATTTGGCTGATTACGGTGGTGTGACGATTTCATATACTGCATATAAAAACTTTGGTCGCCCATCAGAAGTGGTTGATGGTTTTTCCCCAGAAAAAAGATTCTTTATTGCATATGCGTCCGCATGGGCGGGGCACATCAGACCAGAACAAGTCTTGGTTCAAACGAAAACAAATGAACATTCATTAAATCGTTGGCGTGTAAACGGAATATTGCCACACATAGACGCGTGGTATGATGCGTTTGATATAAAACCAAATGATAAAATGTATATCGCCCCAGAAAAACGTGTGCGGTTGTGGTAATAAAAAATGGACGCCATTCGCGCCCGATTTTATAGGTATATTATATATTTATTTCATCAATTCCATCAATTTATTCGGAACATCATTCATTAAAACACGTTCTTGTTCCATTGTGTCGCGATAACGAATGGTGACCATGTTGTCTTCCAATGTTTGGTGGTCAACCGTGATACATATCGGTGTTCCAATTTCGTCATGTCTGCGATAGTTTTTACCGATGTTGCCTGAATTTTCTAATTCAATGCGCCCAATGCCCAGTGCGCGCAAATCATTTTCAATGTTTTCGGCAATGCCGACCAATTCCGGCACGTTGCGTGCCAAAGGTATAACCGCCGCTTTAACCGGGGCGAGTTTCGGTTTAAGTTTTAATACCGTGCGTGTTTTGCCGTCAGGTAATTGTTCTTCGGTATATGCTTCTATCATTACCGCCATCATCGCACGATTCACCCCCATTGCCGTTTCAATTACATACGGAATAAAACTTTCCCCTGTTTGTGGGTCTGAATACGCCAATTTAATGGTGCTGTCTTTATTTTCCATAACATGCGCCGCAATTTTGAATTCATTCTGTGATTTAGTATGTGAGCCCAAATCAAAGTCTTGACGATTGTGTACGCCTTCAACTTCGTCAAATCCATCGGGAAATTCGTATTCAATATCGCCTGCGGCCTTGGCATAGTGTGCCAATTTTTCGTGCGGTGTAAATCGTAATTTATTCGCCGGTATCCCCAACACATTTGTCCACCATGCGATGCGTGTGTTGCGCCAAGATTCAAAATATTTTTCATCTTCGCCCGGATGCACAAAGTATTGCATTTCCGCCTGTTCAAATTCGCGCATACGGAACACGAATCCACGTGGGGAAATTTCATTCCTAAACGCCTTGCCAATTTGGGCAATTCCGAACGGCAATTTATGCGGCGTTGAATCCAACACATTTTTAAAATTGATATAAGTTGTTGTTGCGGTTTCCGGACGCAGGTACGCGTTCACTTCGCCATCAGTGACCGCACCAATAGACAACCCCATCATCAGTTGGTATTCGCGCGGTGGCATCAAATCGGTTGAACCGCAATTATCACACTTTGTTTGGTCGCGCATTTTATCTTGGCGCATGCGGGCACCACATTTTTTACATTCAACCAATGGGTCAGAAAATCCGCCTTCGTGTCCGGAATATTTCCACATCAGACGATTACCAATCAATGATGCATCCAAACCTTCTATATCATTTCTTGAATACACCATTGCGTTCCACCATGCATTGCGGATATTCTTCATCAGTTCCACGCCGTACGGACCGTAATCGTATGTTCCGCCCAATCCGCCATATATTTCAGACCCAGTAAATATAAACCCGCGCCGTTTACACAGTGCCACAATATCATTCACATTTTTTGCCGGCATAATACAACCTTTTTTTGTTTTTATTACTATAAGTATTATATTTTATTCTGTATTTTTCAACAATTTTTAGAATAAAAACGGGGGCGATGCCCCCAAAAAAACAAAATCTTTCTGCGTTTAGTTTGCCGGGGCAATCGCCGAAACAGGGCAAACAGATGCGCATGTCCCACAAGACACACACTTTGCCGGGTCAATCACGCATTTGCCGTCTGCACCAACACTGATTGCCATCATGGGGCATGCCGCCATACATGAATGACATCCGATACATTTATTTGGGTCAATTTTATAAGCCATCTTTTTCTCCATGTTTTTAATTAGTCTCTGTTTAACAGCCCAAGCAAGTATTGAAACATTGCGATAAAAGATATATACAAATGCAATGCGCCCAACACCGCCATTTGATTTTTCTGGGTATCATCGCCCAACACTTCGTATGCCCGTTTCAGTGTTTGCATGTCGTATGCCGTGAACAGCGCGAACACCAACACCCCAACCGCACAAACGATTGTTGAAAACGTACCACCAAGTGTCCAAATCATAGATACTATTCCTACTAAAATCAAGCCAATCATACCCATCATTAAAAATATACCCAAGAACGATAAATCTTTTGCGGTTTTATATCCAAATGCCGCCATAAACCCGAACATAAGTGCGGCGATAACAAACGCCCAAACTATTGATGCGGGGTTAACCGCCAATCCACCCCAAATGATGGGTGTCAGACCAAATCCAATCATTACTGCGTATAAAAACAAGAGCACCGCCGCCAACGCTGGTTTCATAGAAAATACACGAACCTGTGCCCATATAGACAACGCCAATCCACCAAATATCATGACATAGAAAAACGGCGTCATCCCAGATTCAGACACCAACAATCGTATCCCGCCCATGTAAATAGTCAAGAAAGCGGTTATTGCAGTGACACCAACCGCCGCGAACATTAATGTAAATATCTTTTTCAGATACAGGTCAATTCCACCAACATTTCTTGCAGGAACAGATTTTTTTGTCATAACTTTTTTCTCCTTGTTAGTTCACAAAATATATAATATAATAGCAACATATTTCAAGGAATAAAAACAACAAAAAGGATAAAAAATGGCTGGTGTAGACCCAATGAAAAGTAAATTCGGTTATAATCCGCAATCGGATACATATGATGAATTGCGCGAAATCACGAAAAATCTTGAACAAACCATTGCCAAAGGCGGGTACAAGATAGTTGGTACAAAAGATGTCGCTTCGGGAATGATGAAATACAGTTTAGAAAAAGTGCATTAGATTGGCAATTATTATAGACCCAATTTCACCCGTCGCGTTTTCGGTTTTAGGTTTGCCAATTCGGTGGTATGCGTTGGCATATATCGCGGCGTTTGTAATTGGGTATTTTTTATTTCGTCATTTCGCGCACAACCGCAACAGCGGACTGAATATGACGCGACGCGAATTGGACGATTTGTTTTCGTGGATAATATTGGGTGTGATTATTGGGGGACGATTGGGTTATGTGCTGTTTTATAACCCGTGGTTCTTTTTATCGCATCCATTGGAAATATTCGCAGTATGGCACGGCGGTATGAGTTTCCATGGCGGACTGATTGGTGTTATTGCTGCGACATTTTTGTTTACCCGTTCTTGGACGCGGGGTCTAAGGGTGCTGGATTTAATATCGGTTGCGGCGCCGATAGGTTTATTTTTTGGACGTATTGCAAACTTTATAAATATAGAGGTCATGGGACGCCCCACAGATTCACCGATTGGTGTGTTCTTTCGCGGTGTGTCCGATGTCCCGCGCCACCCAAGTCCGATTTATGAAGCATTAAGCGAAGGCGTATTGTTATTTATAATAATGTTGTACCTGTATCGGTATACAAAACTGCGTAATTATCCGGGGGCGTTGTGTGGTGCGATGGGTATGCTGTACGCGGTGTTCCGTATAATTTGCGAACAGTTTCGTTCGCCCGATATTCAGATTGGATTTTTAACATCGTGGGGATTGACAATGGGCGGTCTGTTGTCTGCGATAATGTTTTTATGCGGTGCGGGTCTGTTTTTTGCGGCGATACGCCGTTTCCATAAGTGATTTTTGCGGTTTTTCACTCATTGCCCGGCATGATAACACATAAATAGATGCAAGCAATTCGTTCAGGTCCGGTTCGTATGCCGGATTTTTTACAAAAAATGTTCTGATAGTATGCAACAGTGCCATACTTGCCATCTTAAAGCTCCATGGTTATATTATGTTAATAAAAATAACCACCCGAAATAAATTCAAAGTGGTTGGAGCCTTAACGACAATCAAGTGAATTGTTGTGCTTATTCAGTATATTCGCACACTCCAACCAATGGTTGGAGATTTAGTGTCTCTCCGGACACACTTGACAGGGCGTTAAGACCCACAGACAGAACACCTGCCTGCGAAAGTATCATAACATTTTATATTGAAAAAGGCAAATTTATATTTTATTAAAAAATTTCTTGATTTTATTGTTTTTGCATTATAATATATCGTCACGGCATTGGGGTGTTAGCTCAGCTGGTTAGAGCGTCTGCCTGTCACGCAGAAGGTCGAGGGTTCGAGCCCCTTACATCCCGCCAGTTTTTTTGTGTCAGTTCCGGCCCCATCGTCTAATGGTTAGGACACCGCCCTTTCAAGGCGAGAATCCCGGTTCAAATCCGAGTGGGGCTGCCAAAATTAAAAAATCGGGTATAAACCCGATTTTTTAATTTTGTTCAACCCCCGGGTTTGAACCGCGGTTCACAATGAGTTGGTGTTTGCAAACAAAGTGCAGCGAACGCCAAACGAATGCCCCGCAGGCGTTTAGCCGAGGGAAATCCGAGTGGGGCTGCCAAAATAACAAAATCACCCAAGCGGGTGATTTTTTCTTTGTTTTCCAATACTTTCACGAGTTCGAAAGTTGGGTGTCGAAAATATACCCCGTTATGACGATTTACGAACTATTAAAAAGAAAAGGTTAGAAATATAACCTTTTTCTTAGTTCGTATTTGTTGTGGGTATTTGAACTTTTTAATCTCTTTCTATGCTTTTTTGTGGGATAGAAATTTTTCGGCGACTTCTGTTTATGATGGCATCCATTGTTTTAATTTGTTCTAATTCTTCACCAGAAATAATATCTATTACTTCATAAGATTTATCTTTAATTGCATTTAATATATGAAAAACAGGTTTGCCTATTTCAATAGGTTGTTTCAACATTCTTTGAAAATCTTGTCCCATCACATTATGACAACGCGGTTCAAAGATATGGTATTGTCCATCGGATAATTTAACGGCTGGCACAACATGACCGATATTGCTTTTACCGGCATTTAAACAATCTGTTTCTGTTGTTATAACAGCTTTTAAATCCAATCCTGAATCTTTCGCGGCATATAAAAACAATTTTGTCATACCCGTACACGAAGCCAAATCGCCCAGTCTTTGTTCATAAAATTCTTTCCCTGATATATCAAAACGAACGTCTTTTGTAGACACCCTTTTTGAAATTGCAAGACGAGTTGTTGTTATTCCTTTTGCAAACTTTTTGGCACCACGAAACGCACCAGTTTTTGGGTCGTGTATTTTATTGAGAACTTTCTGTAAAGATTCCAAAATTTCTTTATCTGTCATGGGTGAAATTATACCATAAAATTAACAAATTTGAAGAAATGTTTTTATTTCTTTCCCGAACGACAACAAATCACGAATAAAATCAGTTCGTGAATTGCACAGATGACCCTGCCAAATTTAGTTAATAAAAAGCGCCGTCAGGCGTTTTTTATTTAGGAAATTTGAGCATCGCGCCGTAGCCACCGCGTTTTCCGAAAGATATTTTATATCAACCGATTGCGTTTTCAACGCAATTAAGCACCAGCGAAGGCGGATGCCAAAATAAAAAGACCACCGTTTGGTGGTCGTTTTGTTTTAATATTTGATTTTTTATTTCATATTTTCACGCAAGAAAGATTCAATCTTATCAAACGGAATAACATCCATATTGTCATATAAATCAACATGGTTTGCACCTGGGATAATCATCAATTCTTTATTATCGCCCTTCAGTTTTTTAAAGGCACCTTCGCTGAAATAACGGCTGTGTGCTTTTTCGCCATGAACCAATAATACAGCACTGCGTATTTCGTTTGCACGTTGTAAAATTGGCATATTGATGAATGACAAACTACTTGTCTTGTTCCATCCACCATTTGAATTCAATGAACGTTTATGATAGCCACGTGGTGTTTTGTAATATGCATAATAATCTTTGACAAACTGTGGTGCATCATCTGGTAATGGATCAACTACACCGCCTGCCAAATCATATTTGCCGTTTTTATAGTCAACTGTGCGTTGTTCGTTTAACGCCTTTTTAGTCGCAAAACGGGCATCAGCATTGTCATCAGCATCAAAATAGCCATTTGCGTTTACACGTGTCATGTCATACATTGTTGATGCAACGGTTGCTTTGATTCTGGTGTCCATTGCTGCAGCGTTGATTGCCATTCCACCCCAACCACAGATTCCAATAATACCGATTTTATCAGCATCAACGTCTTTGCGATTTGCCAGATAATCAACAGCAGCCGAGAAATCTTCTGTGTTTATATCAGGGGATGCAACATAACGAACTTTGCCACCACTTTCACCAGTAAAAGATGGATCAAAAGCCAAAGTTATAAATCCACGAGATGCCATTTCTTAAACCAGAAGATTGTTCTTTAACTGCACCAAATGGACCAGATACTGCGATTGCTGGCATCTTTTCCGCTGTTTTATTTTTAGGCATATACAAATTACCAGTCAATTCGATTCCATATCTGTTGTGGAAATGAACCTTTTGCATGACAACATTTGGATTTTTTGGAAATACATTATCCCATTTGTTGCATGGTATAAGAAAATATCCGAGTATTCCTAAAATTGCTACGATTGCGATTATGATGGTTGTTTTCATTTTTTTACCTCTTTCTGACTATTATATCATGAAATCGTAAAAATCAAACGTTATTCAAAAACATCTTAACATCTTTCCCGAATAACAACAAATCATAGATAGTATCATCTCGTGAATTGCACAGATGGCCCCGCCAAAAATAAAAACACCCAAATGGGTGTTTAAAATTAATGTTTTTGTTTCTGGATTTGTTGTTTCATTTCTGCGCGTCTTTTATTGCAGGCCGCCACAAATGCCTTGTAATCTTTCCGGGTTAAAATGAATTCAAAATATTCTTCTAACCGTGAACCGATTGTATAAACATCGCGCATATCAGAATAAACCACACGATCCCCAACAACCCATCTAATAGAACTGTCAACAACTGTGTCTTCATATTCAACCGTATCAACCTGTTTCGCCACACTGGATACAGGAACCAAATCCATTAGATTTTTGAATTTTAACTTATATTCTTCGGTCTTCCTCATTTTTTATCCTTTTTACTATTGTCGCCAGAATTATAGTACCCATTTCCCGAATGTCAAATTTGTTGATTTTTAGCGTGATTTGTTATACAATATTCAACATGAAAAAAGTTTTATGGTTTTTAATTTTTGTATCATTATTGGCAACCGCGGCGTGCGGGGTCAAGTCTGAATTGACACGACCAACCGGACCACTGCGCGATTACCCGGTGTATTAGGGAAAATGCGATGTCTACGAAAATTGAAATGCTGGTGCGCAGCAATCAGACAGAACAACAAGAATTTCACAGTGCGATGGTTGACCATATTCCTGGGGATGAAGTGTGTGTGTTATACATTGGTGGAAATGGAACAATAGACACCAGTGAATCTGTGGCAACGCGCAAAGCCAACGGTGATGCCAAAAGAATTAGGTCGGAAATAATCAAACCATTTTTTTATGATAAAAATGGTGTTGATATTCCAGTATATGCGGTGGCATACGATTTTGATGGATATGATGCGGGCGTGCGTGATTTATCACGTGACATTTCTCGTGGAAATATAGATGGAATCGCCAAAAAACAGTATTTAGTCTTTGAGCCAAAATCAATAAAAAGGCTGTTTCGTGATTATGTAATGGACTGTATTTCTGAAAACAACGAAAAAATCTCATTGGACGAGGTCAAATACAGGTTAGGCAAATATGACATTTATTTTTCAGACCAAAATTCAGGAAGTTTTTATAAATACATGGATGAAAAATTGCGTGATTTGCGATATAGTGATGGTGAAATTTACGAAATATTTGAATTTATTCAAAATAAATTAAATCAAGAACACATGGAACATATTGATAAATTATTCAATATGGTCATATTGCCCCGAATATCAGAAAACGGGGCAAGATTACCCATCACGGATGCTTTGCGCAGAATTCGCAAAATAACATTTGTGACACATTGTTATGGCGCATTTGTTGCAAAAAAATTACAAGAAAAGATGAAATATCAAATGCGAATTTTGGGATATTCATCTGCGGAAACAAACGCGGTTCTTAATCAAATGCTGATTGTAGCGCATGCACCATCGGTTCGCCTGTACGGGCAAACAAATGGGTTTATTAGTTTTATGTCTGGATTTGATGAAGGTGCCGTAACCCCTAAAAATTGGCTGCGATCGTATATTAAAAAGAATGTTAAACAAGACCGCCAATTAATGGACCAAGAAGAACTGAACAGTATGGAACATACTTGGATTCCACTTGTTTCTGATGATTTTCCGGCACATGTCGCGTTTTTATCAAAAAACATGGGTAATATGTTTATTATTCCACGTGGTTTTGATTATTCGCCAAGTGGTTCTGCGCATCAAATTGGTGAAGTAAATCCATATGAACATACCAATACAGATTATGTTCGCGCGGGCGCAGAACAGAATGCGGATGGTTTTGTATTGAACCAAATTGCGCGGAATGTGGTTATAAATGGAATTGAAAATTCATTGAAACAGCGTGCGGAATTTACGCCTTTGCCGGATGTGGCGCAGTTAATAAATAAACCAGATGCCACAACGCGCGAACGCGCCACAACGGAGGCTGCATTTGCAATTATGCGTAAAAATGGCAATAAATTGACACAAAACGCGTATGAATATGCACGTGAAATAATCGGAAATTGGCATGCGCGAATTTCGGGTCAAAAAGACAAAAGTCCTGAAAGATAACAAATAATTTGGTGGGCCAGGGGGGATTTGAACCCCCACGGGTTTCCCCACTGGAACCTAAATCCAGCGCGTCTACCAATTTCGCCACAGGCCCATCGGAATATAAAACAATGTTATGATAAAAAAGACTTGATTTCCAGTAAAAAATAACCTAAAATTCCACGCAGTACAAAAAACAAAAGGCAAATAAAATGGCATCCAAGAAAGGCAGCAAAGAAATTATCAAACTGGAAAACAAAGAAACCGGTTATTTTTACACTGTGACCAAGAACAATAAAACCGCTACGGGTAAGGTCGGTCGTTATAAATACGACCCAAAATTGCGTAAGCATGTAAGAATGACAGAAAACAAAATGCCACACTAGTGGTTAGGGGTTAGTGATAGTTTCCACTTCGCCAAGGCTTCGTGGAACAAGGGTTAGTAAACGGGCGCATCTGCGCCCGTTTTTTTGTTTTACGAATAAGGGGTGGAACCACCGGGGGCGTTGATTCCAGATAATTATCATCCCGCAGAAGTGCGGGAGCCAGTGCGAACGGATGTGAAGCACTTGCGTCGCAGACAGTAAATGTTTGCCACCGCGTTGCGGTGACAAATCCCCGGCGGGGCATGTTTACCGCGCTGCGGTAAACTGGGCACCGCGCGTCTGCGGTGTGACGGGTCTTTGGAATATGGTTTGCAAAGCAAAGTTTCCGGGCGGTTGAGTGGAACAAAAAGGTACCTTTTTGTCCACCCTTTTTTTTAACTTTTTTTAATTTTTTTAATTTTTCCCGCAAAGCCACGGATTCCGTGGCATGCAGCAAC
>CAJOHU010000011.1 GCA_905234465.1 uncultured Alphaproteobacteria bacterium
AGTGTGACCAGCAAGAAATATGTAGATGACCTGATGTCTGGATACCAGGGTAAATTACCTGGTTCCGGCGCAAATAAACTTATGATATATGATGATGAAGACGGCATTGGTGAAAAGTCCATTGAAACAACACTTGTGTCAGGTGCCACCGGTGTGCCGACTGTTGGTGCGGTTAAGACGGGTTTGGACGGAAAACAAGATACGATTACTGGCACAGCGGGTTATGTAATGACGGGTACAGGAAACGCCGGCGAAGTCGGTGAAAAACCAATATACAGTACAACAATTCGTGATGAAGATTCACTTGTCACGGCGGAAAGTGTGAACAGTGGTGTTATTAACGCAGTAAATCATTCTTTGCGGCGCGTGAACGCAAATGGCGAATTAGATAACAATGGTACATTATGGGAAATCGCTGATACTGTAGTGGCACTTAGTTATTTACCCGCCGGATATACCCAGTTGGAATATATTGAATCAAGGGGAACGCAATATATTGATAATATAATTAATCCCACAAAAGATTACTCATTTGAAATCACATACAAACATAATGTTGGTTCTGGATACCAAACATTGTTCGCTGTTTATGACGGTGTCAGCGAGAACTCATATAGCTATGGATTTATGGCAGGAAGCGCGGCAAACGGCAACTATGTATACAGTGGTAACACCAAAACATTTACATTGGCGTATGATACCAGCACTATATATACACTGCGCTATGACGGCATAAATAAGAAAGTTTATAGAAATAATACAGAAATAGTTGATTTTAGTAGTAGCGGGGGGTTTACCGGAACAACCGGAGTTGCCCCCCGTTTGTTGCAAATGTCTAAGGGAGAACATTACAGTAATAATTTTAATTATCCATTTATCGGATTAGTTTACGGATTCAAAGTTTGGAACGAAAATTCGGAACTAGTTCGCAATCTAATTCCGGCACAACAGGGAAATTCTGTCGGTATGTACGATACAGTATCAAGACAATTTTTTACCAGCACCAGTGACACCGGGTTTATCGCCGGACCACCGGTTGCACAATAATTTTGTTTTCCCAAAAAATTAACGTGGCATTCCGGTTTTCGGGTTTATCCAAATCTGCTGGTCCGCCAATTCCATCATAGGTAAATCAGATTTGCTATCTGAATATGCACGAACCACATGTGGAATATATTTATGCGCACGCGCCCATTCATCCATTGCCAAAACTTTATTTTTACCACAGCAAAATTTTTTATATTTCCATGGTCGCACCGAATCCATTTGCGAACAAATCACCGCATCAAATTTCATATCTGCCACCAATTTCGGTATCAAATAATCTGGCGAAGTACTAAGCAAAATCACTTTATTTCCCGCCGCGCGTTCCGCCGCCACCCGTTCCGCCGCCCAACCAAAACGATTTTTCATGTGTTTTTTGATACATACTGGGGCAAATTGTTTTACCATATTTGGTGTAATAAACCTGCGGATATTTTGCCGCCACCACACACCACCTGGATTAAATATGCGCGCAACATAACATACACCCATTAACGGCAAAAACAACCATGGGCGCAAACTGTGCCTAAAACAGTGACGCCCAAATACTAAATTTGAATCAGGCCAAGACAACGTCCCATCAAAATCAAAAAGCACTACATCAACCGGTTTTAACATTTTTGCCCCTTTAATTTTCTGCGTAATCTTTCCATAGCAAAAAACAGCGCAGGGGTCAATGTAAACGTCCATATCAATGACGCCAACATACCACCAATCATAACCGCCGCCATTGCAGACTTCATACCATCGGCACTCCATAACTGCGGCAACATACCCGCCATAACTGCAATAGATGTCATTAAAACCATATTCTTTTTATTATTTAATTCTGTCCATATTGCTATTTTCATATTCTGACCACGATTTATGCGATTTATCGTTGGTTCTAAAACCAGAATGTTATTATTAACAACCAATCCAACCAACATAACGAATGCCAACATTGCACCGACATTCATTGATGCCCCCGACAAGAATAACAATATAAACACACCGGCAAAACTGGTAATAATAGATGTGGCGATTGTAAATGGATGAATCAAAGAATTCAAAATTGCCGCCAACAACATGAATGTTAAAATTGTTGCCAACATAAACGCCTGACCTATTTCACCTGTGGTTTCAGACTGAATTTCCGCCATGCCACCAAAACTGTACGAATAACCCGAATCCCAGTTTATTTTTGATAAACCTTTGACTATTTTTGCTTGGACGGGTCCACTGGTAGATTTGCCGATATTTATATCTATTTCCGTAACTCGGTTTTTATCCAACCGGTTAATATTTGGGGTTCCCGGTTCATGTTTGATATCCCCCAATTCAGACAAAGGCACCATACCTTTTTGCGAATTTAACAACACATTATCAAACAAAGACGCATCTTTAAATGGTCGTGCGAATTCCAATACTATTGGATATTCTTCGCCATGTTCTTTATATTTATATGTATCGTTTCCATACAGTGCCGCACGCAACGCTGCACCGGCATAAGAATTTTTTATACCCCAGAAATCCATTTTATCTGCATCAGGAATAAATTTGATTTCGCCACCCGGATTCTGTTGCGCCAACACCGCGGTTTGCACTTCGGGAATAGCGTTTATAATATCCAGCGCACGCGTGGCATATTCTGTTCTGCGCACATCATCTTCGCCAAATATATTCAGAACAATATCCGCAGAAATTGCACTGGATACGCCCTCGCCCGCCCTTATTTGAATTTCTGCATCAGGAATTTTATTCAATTCAGGCAACATACGCCGCGCAATTTCTTTATCAGAATGTCTGCGCTTTGATTTATCAGCCAGTTTAATTTTAACCGCGATATTTTGTAATCCGCGTTCCCCAATTTTAACAGATACAGATTTAACCTCACTGAAACTCATCAATGTTTTTTCTATTTTTGCGGCAATAGATTCAGATTTTTCGTATGTCGCCCCCATCGGCGCACGTGCAGTTATATTTATCTCGTTCGCATCAGTAGATGGACTGAATTCATTTCCGGTGAATCGCATCAACACCGAAGACGCGACCAGTACACCAATCGCCATCAGAATCACCCGCCCAGAATATTTGTATTGGTATGCAAACCATTTTTGCATCAATGATTTTTTTGATGTGTCCAGTGTTATATGCTGCATACGCGGCAACCGCAGAATTTTTGCAATCATCATTGGCGCCAACGTGAACGAGAATATTAATGATAACACTGTCAAATATACAACCGTCATACCAAACTGGGACATAAATTTGCCCGCAATCCCCCCCATAAACGCCAAAGGTAAAAACACCACAACATTTGTTCCAACGCCCGCGAACACAGAAACAGCAACCTTTCTTGTGCCATCCAATGCGGCATTTTCCGGGTCTTTGCCGACGCGCATTTCCTGCAAAGCCGCCTCTATAAGAATAATCGCATTAGACACCAATGTTCCCAACGCCGACGAATACGCCAATAATGTCATCGCATTTATTGTGAAACCACTGGCGTCAACAAAGAACAGACCCGCAATCAAAGATGCCGGTATAACAACGCCTGCAATAATCGTTGAACGAACATTCCTTGTAAACACCAACAGCACGATAATTGTGAATATAACACCCAATATAATACCGTTTATTGTCCCCGATGTTTCATTAGATACAACGATAGAAGAATCCGAAACAATTTCCATTGTCGCATCTGGCATGCGCGATTTCATATCTGCGGTAAAATTTGGTAATTCTTGGTTCAATGCACGCGATATTTTTATAGCATTTCCATCTGTCGCCTTGACCACAGATGCAATAACAACATCTTTTCCATTGTACCGTGCACCATTTTCAATATCACGCGCAGAATCGGACACACTGGCTATATCAGAAATTTTGAACTTTTGCCCTTCGCCTGTTGTTATATGCAAATTTTTAATCGCGTCAACCGAATCGAATTCACCAATAAATCTAACCACAGACGAATTTTCGCCCGCCTCTATTTTTCCACCGGGAACATTCAGATTACTGGAACCGAATGCAGACACAACATCCATAATCGTCACCCCATGCGCCGCCATAGATTCTGGACTTAACGCGACACGAATTGCGCGTTCTTTTCCACCGAACACCGTCACACTTGCTACACCATTGATACCCGTAATTTTATTTGCCAAAACATCATCTGCATATTCTTTCAAATCACGCAAAGACGCACCTGACAAAGCAATATCAACCACAGATGTCTGCAACGGGTTCAATTTTTCTATAACCGGTTGTTTCAAATCTGTCGGAAATTCAGACGCCAATGCATCAATTTTTGATTTAACTTCACTTGCCTTGTCATTAACATTAACGCCCAAGTTAAATTCCGCCATAACATAACCGCCATTTTCAAACGCCTGGGATGTCAATTTTTTAAGTTCTGGCACCTGGGACATCGCGTCTTCGGCTTTTTTTATAACCTGAGATTCTATTTCTGATGGCGCCGCACCCGGATATACGAATGTAGCCGTCACCATAGGAAAGTCCAATGCCGGCGTGCGCTCTATATTCATTTTTGGAAAAGAAACCAACCCCAATACCACAAATAACAAAACAAACATAACTGTTGTGACCGGTCGTTTAACAAAGAATTTTAGCATGACACTTCCCCCAAATCTTATTTTTGAAAACTGATTTTTTGTCCATCTGAAACACGCGACAATATGACAATATCGCCATCGTTTATATTTCCAGACACACATGCCGTATCAGAATCTTGAATAATAACATTTATACTTTTTCCCCGCGCAACATATGAATCAGAAACAAATACTGCACCATTATGAATTGCGTACACCGGAACAAAATAACCATTGCATGGAATCAAAATATTTTTTACACCGTCTGATACGCCATTTGTTCTAACGATGTACATACCTGAATCAAAATCTAAACTATTTGACACGTTAACAACAACGCCACCACCAGATATTTTTTGACCCGGATGTAATTTTGCGCGCGCAGCCCCCGACACATATGCGCGATTGTTTTTAACTGTGATTGGAAAATTTATTGTGGAATTTTGTTTTTCTGCAATAATACCGTCAACCAATGTTCCGTTTCTTTCTGAATCGCGCACAGGATTAAAAACGACCATTCTTGATTCTATTGCCACCATAATAAATCTGAACACGAACCAACCAACCAATGCCATAAAAACCGCCGTATAGGCAATTTTTTTTATTTTTTTATCATTAAAATTTCTGTTAAATATGCGCATCATTTATTCCCCTAACTTTTTCACAGATTCCGCAGACATTAAAATCTTATATTTTGCGTTCAACAAAGCCATGTCTAATTGATACAGTCCCGCAGATACCTCTGCCAATTCCACGGCAGATGTTTGACCTGCGGCAAACCTATCACGTGAAAAACCGTACGCACGTGCCGCCAAATTTCTGGCATTTTCCAACCCATTCAAATTATCGCGCAAATGATTATATTGCTTAATTGCGTTTGAATACTTTTCTGACACCAATTTTTTAGACTTTTCTAAATCTTGTCGCGCAGATTCTGCATTCATTGCGTCAATGGTTGCATTGGCACGATTCAGCCCCCCATTAAAAATAGGCACCTTTAATGCCACCCCCCAATACGCAGACTGTTCTGCATTTTCGTTAAACATATTTTTAAATGTCTTATCCATTGTTGAATAATTATATGACCCTACCGCCGCCAATGTAGGATACCCGTCTGCGCGTTTAGACGATGCCTGGGCTTCATACATCTTTACTTGTTGATTTAACAGTTGCCATTCTGGGGTATTAACCAATTTTTTATTTTCTATATCTGGAAAAGTTTCTGGAAAATCATCTATCAGATTTAGCGGTTCATCTATATCAATTCCTGCCAATATCTTTAACATTCTGTGCGCAGTATCACGATTAAATTCTGCATCATTCAGGCTGATTTGCTTTGTTGCAATATCAGATTCTATTTTTACCAAATTGCTGCGGTTCACGCGACCCGCCCCAGACAGTTTTTTCTTGGCGGAAACAGTATTATCTAAATCTTGCCGAGAAATTTTAACAATTTCATCTGTCATTTTTGCGGTCCAATACATATCTGCTGCGGCATACTTCACTTCACGTGCGACCATTTCTTTGTTATACTCACCCATCTTTATTGCATTACGAACACTGTCCACCGCATTACCAATTTTGCCGAAAGTATAAATAGGTTGAGTAATTGTGACACCCGCCATAAGTATATTATCTGGAATCTCAATATTGGTTATTCCCGCTAACTGTGGCACCAAACCACCAATTTCTGGTGGTAATTTAACATTGTACGAATCCAGCGGTTTTTCCACATTGATCAGGTTCATGTATGTTGCGGTGCCTTCTATATTAAACCAACGGCTTGCATTCACCGCATCTAATGACGCCTGTGCTTTTTTCAAATTGGCATCGGCTTTTTTTAAGTCGTGCGATTCAGATACAATTTTCTGAACCGCTGAATTCAAAGATAAATCCATTGCATAAACAGCGTCTATACGCCATAATCCGGCGTATAGAGCAAATAAACACATAACAACCCTACGCATTTCTAGACTCCAATTTCATCAAAATTCCATTCATAGTTTTAAAAGATTTAATCAAATCTTCTTCATCGTTTTTATCAATATCTTTGAACATTGTTGCGACAGCTTGATGAAACATATCTATAAATTTTGACGCAAGTGTGACACCATGCTCGGTCACAGAATACCATGTATTACGACGGTCGTTTTCATCCACAGTGCGCGACACCAAACCATCTCGTTCCATTTTACGGAATGCAGCGCATAAATTCGGTGCCGGCACAAATTCCCGTGCCGCCAAATCTTTCAAACGCGTTTTACCGCTTAAATAAAGCCTAATCAGAATCTGGGCTTGTTGACGCGAATATTCACCAAAATCCACCTGACCACGATTTATTCGTTCAGACAATTTTGCAAACAACAAAATATTTTTTTCTAATAAACTGACTAATTCTTTGCGAATCATATCAACCTCCTGCGGGCAACAATTTATTAAAACTGCGAATTATTATAATTTTTAATAATTATAAATCAAGTCCAAAACAAAAAAATTATTTTATTATTGAAAAACGGACAAAAGCGTTTATAATCCAGATTGTTTTTGGGGTGTCGTCTAATGGTAGGACAAGAGATTTTGGTTCTCTTTATCATGGTTCGAATCCGTGCGCCCCAACCAAAAATTCAACCGGCTCTGCCGGTTTAATTTTTGGTTCAAAGGGGCGCACGGATGGGTGCGAGGCGATAGCCGCAGCACCAATACGAGAATACACAATTAGAAAAATCATAAAAACGGAGTTTTTGTCCCCACGCGTTTTTATAGATTTTTCTTATTGTGTATCGAGGCACACGTGCGCATTCCAGAGAGCAAAAATATAAGACTTTGGCAAGTTCGAAAGTCATATTTAGAAAAATTATCTCTTTATCAACACTTTCGAACTTTCTATAATTTTCCTTAGATTTCCAACAAATTTAAAATCGTTGTTGAAATGTGAATTCTGCAGTCCATTTATCATATTCTCGCTGCCAGATATTTGAATCGCGGCGGCTGTATGATATTGTCAATGTTGGAACAAATCCCCATATATCAAATTTATGGTTGGACAAAGATATTGAATAGCGTTGATTAAAATCTTTGGCGACTTTTTTTGTAAAATTCCCATTATCTACAACCCATCTTTCGCCATCATAATTTGTCCAATAAAATGATGGTTCGGCATAAATATCAAATCCATAGGGCAATGCAACACCAAAACCAATTCCAACAGAGGGGCGCCAATTTGCATAAACATCATCTTTGGCGGTTTCGCGTTCAATACCACCACGCAATACAATGTATTTTGTTGCATCTAATGAATATGATAATCGGCTGTTTGCAGAATACGTTTGACCGTTCATCCAAGGACCATATTCGTCATATTTATTATTCAAAACACGTAAAGACAAACCAGCAGACAATTTACGGGTAAAATCATAATTAGTGTCTAATTTTAAACCCGCCGACCAATTATACCTGTCCCAACCATACCAACGACGAGCAACCACACCAGCCAACCAAACATCACCATTATTCCATACATATCGCGGACCGGTTGATGTTGATAAATACAAATCATCAAATTTATGTTTGTTATAAATATTAGTGTAAATATTTGCGTCTGATTTCCAACGCCAATGTTCACCAAATTTAAATTCGTAATTACCACCCAGAATAAAATTCATACCAACGGCAGATTCCGGTTCCAATAATTCACGACACATTGGACCAAAAATAGTATTCACACATTCTGTGCCACCGGTTGCTTGATTGACATTATTATCAGGTGCCGCACCAAAATTAAACCATACATTCCAATTTTTATTTTGACGAACAATATAACGATAATAAGACATCATTTGTTTAACGTTATCTGGTAAATCTTTACCAGCCATAGCCAATCTTAAATGGTAATCTGCGCGATACCAATGCCCAGTTTTCATATAGCATAGAGCCAATTCAAACCGAATACGTGCTAGATCTGGCTGGGCGTCAAGAATCTTTCGGTATATCTTAATTGCAGTTTCATAATCATCATTGTGCATAGAAATTTGCCCCAACAAAAACCAGCGTTCAATTTCTAATTCCACACGCGATAATTTAGGCAGTTTTGTTAAAATTGATTCTGCTTTATTAAAATCGCCTTTTTCAACTAAGTCCCCAGCCATTTTTACCGCATCCAATGCAGACATTGTGATTTCTGTGTTTTTGTTATTTGATTTAAGCACAGTTGATTCTGCCGACACAAAGGTCGGCAGTAATATGAATAATAAAAACAATATAAAACGTTTCATAATAGTTTAATTTTTGACACCAAAGGCACCATTAAATTCAACGTTGTTGTTTTGGAATTTTACTCCACCAACAACTTCAGATGGTGTTGTTGTGTCGCCATAATATTTCATATTGATTTGTTGATTATTAACAGGTTGATTTCCATCTAACGCATAACCTATAGTTGTCGTTCCTGTCCAAGAAATAGTTTCATCAGCATTTTGTGGTTTTTCAACACTAATTGTGTAATAGTTGTTGAAAGGCATTGTTAATGTTTCTTTGCCATTTGCATCAATGGTCAACGTTGTGTCAGTATCACCAGTTTCTATTTTCTTTACAGCATTTTCATGAACTACCCCTAATGCAGCAACTGCTTTTCCTGAAAAAGTCATACCGTTTGTTAGATTAGGATTTTGTATTTCTTTTATTTCATAACCACCAAAAATAACAGAATTGTCATCACCAACGCCGTCGCCTTCTTCATGTATTTCTTTGGCAAGAATTGTTGTGTATCCAAAATCAGAATATCTTAATTTATTAGATTCTGGCATATCATTGCCTTGCAAATCAATAACATGACGATGAACATATTCTGTTGGCACCATGTCTGTTGCATCAACTGCTGCTTCTATATCTAACAATATATCATCAGATATTTCACCGTCGTATGCATCATGAAATGCTTCTTTGATTTGCTCTTTGGAATATTGTCCAGGGACCAAAGAATCTGTGTAATATGTATTCATTCCAACTGTTACATGGAATTTATATACATTTTCTGTAAAAACACTGTTGTCAGAACTTTCTCGATTAACAGATTCGACCATATCAGAATTATTTTCTTTCCAATGATACGACATGTTGTTGATTTGTCCATTGTTTTCATCTATTCCAAAAGAAATATATTCATCGGCTGAATCCATGTGATTGTCAAAAAATTTTGCATCATCCAAATGATATGCGATATATTCTGTGCCACCATTTACCACAGATGCAGAACGAACAATGTTCGGGGCTGTTCCGTCTTTGGCAATCAAAATTTCAGATGCCATAGAAGTAACATTTTGATTACTTGCTATCGCATCACTAGATACACGCATCCCAGAATCTGGGACTACGGGTGCATTATTGCCACCGCCACATGCTGCTAATGCTAATACAGATGTCAAGATTGTAAGTTTTTTCATTTAATCCCCTTCTATTAATGTTTTAAAGATAAAACAAACCAACGATTAAATCAACATATTCTTTCCTAATTTGAATTAGTTGTTGCAAAATTTATAACAATCAAAAAACATTAGAAAACCAGCATATACAAGATTTTTATATTTGAACGAAGTGATACCATACCGATACCACCAGTCCCGATATACCCAGCCGGAGCAGACATATGGCATACCGGAACACCCGCTGCAAAATCATAAAATAAATTACACAGGGTATTTATCAAGAATGGTCTGTATATTCTTCCCAACAGTAAGCAAATCAAGGATATCACGAGTCCGAGAAACACTAACACACTCCAACCACAGTTAACAAAATGCCCGTTGTGGAATTTTTTGTTTGAAATATAAGGATTATGCGAGTTCGAAAGTTTGGTTTTGAAAAATGATGAAATTTTTGCATTTTCGAACTCGTTATGATACAATGTTTGTAAAGGAAAATATCGTGACTGACCAAGAAATTAAAGAAAAAGTTAAAACTGTATTAAAAATGATGGAACAACAATTTCACAAAGTTGAACCGTCACTAATGAATGCTATATCACGACAAGAATATTTTGAAAAACATCCTGAATTAACACAAGAACAAAAATTAAATTTGCCATTTTCTTTGTCTGCGCAAGATATTATCGATAAAAACATACCGTGGTTAGTGTCAGGATGTACAGGGTGTTCAAGATTGTTTTCTAAATATGCCAGGGAGATTGGATTGAACGATTTCAAAGTTGTTTTGACAGTAAACACAGACCAAATAGGAAAAAAAGAGAAAGGACAATTACATGGCCATCAAGTTATTGCTGTGAATATGTCTGATGGTTTGCATATGATTGATGTCCAACATGGATTGGGTAAAAGTTTTGAAGAAATAGAAGTAAAGTCAAAATGCAAAGTCGATGAAAAAGTGAACTTTCAACGACGCAATGGTTATACAATCGCAGCAATTTTAACACCGCAAGAATACGATACTATTGATAATTATGAACAGATAAAAAAGATTTATTTAGGTTGCAATACTGCCAAAAAGATTTTGTTAAACAATGCAACGAATACCGTAAATAATAAAAAACAAGTTGTATCCCCAGATAATCAGATTTCAATGTAAGTTGAGCAATCCCAACTTACCTTTTATACTATTAATCTCTTGCCAAATTTCCAATAATTCGGTTCGCGAATTGCACTTGTTATGGCAACCACAAAGATAACCACCCGCATCCATAATATACTTGCTTTATATCTTTAATGAATTGTACAATTTGTGTGATTTACAGATGCAGAGGATTAGTATGAACACTATTATTGCAAATGAAAAAATTGACGATGTAAAACTGGCACAGGCGCGCAAAATTATATCTGGGCTGTATCGCGAAATGCCGGAATATATTGCACGTGGACACGGACCTTTTTTGGCGGCAATTTACGACGAAAAAGGCAATCAAATCGCTAAGGCTGCAAACAGCGTGATAACCGACCAATGCAGTAATCATCACGCAGAAATAAATGCGATATACGATGCAGAAAAAACATTAAAAACTTATGATTTATCAGCACACAATCTGTCTTTATATATAACTGCGGAACCGTGCATGATGTGCGTTGGTGCAATTATGTGGTCCGGGATACGCGCGGTATATTTTGGTGTACCGTCAAATGGTGTTGAATCAATAACCGGATTTGACGAAGGATTTAAACAAGATTGGTTAAATGAATTCAAACAGCGTGGTATCACCGTGTACGGCAACATTGAATCAGATAGTGGCGAAAAACAATTACGTGATTATATGGCACAAAACCGAATCGTTTACGCACCAAAAAACAACACACATATTGATAAAAAAAGAATCAAACCATGACAGGAATTGAATATATAAAAAAATCTGTTTCCGAATTACTTAAAAATAATTCTAACGGACATGACGATAAACATGTGTTTCGTGTTTACAATACAGCCTTGAATTTTTGTGATGAAATACCGTCCGCAAATCGTGACTTGGTTGCTGCGGCGGCGCTGTTACACGATTGTGACGATTATAAACTGTTTGGCGAAGAATCAGAACGTTTAATGACCAACACCAGGCGCATACTATCTGGTTCTGGGTTTGATGCTGAATTTTGCGAAAATGTTATCAATATTGTAAAAACCATTGGATACAGCAAACGCCTAAAAGGCATTAAGGCATACGGTATTGAAGGCTCAATTGTATCTGATGCAGATATGTGTGATGCATCCGGGGCTATCGGTATGCTGCGTTGCATAGAATATCGTTCCGGGACCGGGGAACCATTTTTTGACCAAGATATCCTTCCAACCGAAATGGATGCTGAAACTTACAGAAAATCCAAGGTTGATCCATGTGTAAATCATTTTTTTACTAAAATATTTCATCTGCGCGATATGTGCTTAACGGAACCGGGTCGCAGATATTCAGAAAGAAAGCATCAATTAATCGTTAATTTTCTAAATCTGTATTTTGACGAAGTCAATGCACCACAAGTTTGGCGCGACCTACTAAAAAAGTACGAATAAACAATTATGCTTTTTTAATTCTTTTTTCTTGGTTCAACACAATCGTCATCGCCATATTTTGGGCAACACGCGAATTTCATTTGTGATACTTCTTTAAATTTTTCGCCGACACAACACCCATACCGATTGGGTTTTTCGCCGTCATCGCACAGCCCTTTGGCGCGATTTTCCGCAATTAATTCTTGTTCTGCGGCGATTTCTTCCGGTGTTTTTTCAACAACTTCGGATTCCGGTTCCACTTCTTCTATGACCTGCTCTTCAACGAATTCTTCTGCATCTGGTTCTTCAAAATACTGCACAGGATTAACATTTTCATAGTTATGTACCGGACGCCGATTCGCCAATGCGGCACATTGTGTACGTTGGCGCGCCAACATATATTCCAAATCTGCCGCCAATTCAGGATACATTTTTACATCTTCGCGCAATTCAGACACGCGTTTATTTATATCCGCGCAAGACATACGCGCCACAACCGTTCGCGTTTCTGATATTTCTTCTGTGTCTTCATAATCATCAACAGATTCTGTTTCAATGATATCGGTGTCCGCAATATAATCTTCCGCAAACACAGGCACACAAAACAGTATGCCCAACAAACAGATTGTTTTGATATTCATAGAATTCTCCTGTTTTCATACTATTCTTCAATAACGCGTTGCAATTCCATAATAAAATCAATTCCTGGATTCACCAACTTTTCAACTTTGTTTAAATATTTTTTGGCTTCATTTTGCATTTGCAGTTTTTTATAGGTGTTGATTGTGGCGCGAATTTCACTTCTATCCACATTGGAATCATCTATACGCACACCTTCGGCAATTTTTAATTCATCCAAAGCCTTTTGCGCATATTTCTGGCGATTTTCCGTGCAACCATCTTCCGCCATTTTCGAATATATCTCGGCATTTTCTAAATGACAATTTGGTGAATCGCCACAATTATGAATATTTGACAACAACGTAGTTTCTATCACATAGCAGGGCTTTTCATCAACAACGCCATCATTACTAATTTTATTGATTTCATTAAGCGCGTCCCAGACCTGAAATTCAGCATCTCCTAATTCTTGATATTTTGCAGAATTTTCTTTACACCCCAATTCAATCAATCTTTCATAAATATAGGCGTTTCTTCTGTGATAGTTTGCCGCATCAGGCCAAGAATCATCTATATTTTGCAAAACATTCGCCAATAATGCATTTTCGCGCATTTGGCACGCATCAACTGCTGTCTGTACAACAGAATCTGCCGTATAGATGGTTTTCTTTTGCCATAAAAACGCACCTGCCATCATACCACAAATAAATATTCCGATAAAAACAAACCACATTAAAATTTTTTGACGGCGCGAATAACGATTTTCGGATATAAATTTCTGCTTCATTTCTCTCTCCTTTTTTATTTTCTCACTTAACTGTACCATTTTTAATCGTTATTTGTCTATCGGCACGATTCGCCAACGACATATCATGTGTCACAAACAGCATTGCCATTTTATTTTTGCGAACCAAATCCAGCAACAATTCAAACACACTAATCGCATGATTTGGGTCAAGACTGCCTGTGGGTTCATCCGCCAATAAAATATCTGGATTATTTGCCAACGCCCGCGCCACCGCAGTCCGCTGTTGTTCGCCGCCCGACATTTGTCCCGGCAAATGCGATGCACGATGTGCAACATTCGCGGCACGCAATAATTTCATTGCACGTGTGCGCGCAACATCTTCGGCGACACCATTTGCCAACATTGGCAACATAACATTTTCCAATGCGGTAAAATCAGACAACAAATTATGTCGCTGGTAAACAAACCCCATTTTGCGCCGGCGAATCATAGTACGCATTTCTTCATTCATTGTATGAACAGGGGTACCGGCGACCAAAATACTGCCGCCCGATGGTTTATCCAAAAGACCGACACATTGTAATAAAGTAGATTTTCCAGAACCCGATGGACCGACCAATGCAACAATTTCCCCGCGATGCAAATCAAACCCGCCACCAGTTAAAATATGTAAAGGTTGACCGCCTTCTATAAAAGTCTTTTTGATGTCGCGCACAGACAAGACGACTTCGCCCTGCTTTGCCCTTGATAAAGAATTTAATATTGACGCCATTATTTTATACTTTATTTATTTTTTCTAATTTTTTATTCATTTCGTAATACCTCTACCGGGTCTGTATTTGCCGCCTTCCATGCCGGATAAATTGTTGCCAAGAACGCCAACGCGATTGCAATCAGCGCAATTCCTAAAACCGTCGGCAATTCCAAACGCGACGGCAATTCAGACAGATAGTATAATTCCGCCGGAAATAAATCGCGCCCGGTTGCCCATTGAAAAAACCTGCGAATCGGTTCTATATAAATTGCGACAACACCCCCCAAAATTGTACCCAATGCCGCGCCAATAACACCGATACTGGTTCCAGACAAAATAAATATTCGCATCATTGAACGCCGCGACACACCAAAAGTACGCAATACGGCAATATCTTTTGATTTATCTTTGACCAACATAACCAGCGATGAAACAATATTAAACGCCGCGACAATCACTATCAGCATCAAGATAAGAAACATAACATTGGTTTCAACCTGTAATGCACCAACAAACCCACGATTCAAATCACGCCAATCACGCACCACATACCCATCGGGCAAAGATGAAATTAATGCTTCGCGCACCACAGTTGTATCTTCTGGATTTTTCAAAAATAAATCTATATGGGTCACCGCGTTCCCGATATTCAAATATTTTTGCGCGGTTTCCAAAGGCATAAATATATACCCCGAATCATATTCATACATTCCCATAAAGAAAGATGTCATAACTGGATAAGACATGATACGCGGCATAGTTCCAAACGCCGTTGGCGTCGCACCATTCGCGGACACTAACGAAACCTTTTCACCCATATGAACATTCAAGTTCCGCGTCAACGATGCCCCCGCCACTAATTCCCCGTCACGAATTTCTGATAAACTTTTTCCATAAACACGCGTACCATTTGCAACCTTGGTCGCCAAATCAGACATACGAATTCCGCGCACCATCGCACCAGTATTATTTCCGTTATATGTCACCATAACCTGACCTTCGGCGATTGGCACAATAGATGTCACCGCATTTGCGACCGTTTTACTTGCCAGCATTTTATCAATCAAGAAATCATAATCTGCAATTGCACCATCTTGGTGATACACAACAACATGGCCATTCATTCCAACAATGCGCGACAACAATGTATCATGAAAGCCACCCATTACGGACATGACCACAATCAATGTCGCAACCCCAAGCATTATTCCAATCAGCGACACCCACGACACCACAGACCCAAACCCGCGCCGCCGCGCGCCCAGGTATCTAAACGCAATTTTTCTTTCTAACTTACTAAACATAATACACCTATTCTATCATTCAATTTTAATCGCGCAAGAAATTCCGCAACGCATCACCGACCAACTGGGGGTCATCTGGAATATCGGCAGGATTCACAATAGAAACAATCCGCGGCGACATAAACACAACCAATTCTGCGAACGGACTTATCAGTGTTTCTGGCGTCGTCACAAAAGAATGTGTCGGGATACCAATTATTACATAGTTATCACCTATACTGGACGGAATGTTAAATGAAGACAATTCCCCATTACTGGTTCTTAGGACAATTTTTGCATCAATCTTTTTGCGCCCCGCATAATCACCATATTTTGCAGTTGCCCCAACAATCAAATCTGTTTCTATACGGTCTTCTTTGCTGCATTGGCCAATATCAAATCGTGATTGCCAACCATCCGGCACAACAAAGTGACCCTGGGAAACCAAAACCACATTTGCCTGGGCAGATAAAAATTCTTGTAAAGTCTTGGTATTTACTTCGGGTCCCACAACCAATGCGCGTCCAACAACCCCAGGAATAGACATTTTTATATTTTTATCCCCGAACGCCGGCAACATATTCATCCATACAATTGGGTTATCTGTGCGTGGATAAACACGATAAACATCCATATCCCAAGACAAAACATATTTTTTGGATGCAATATCTGCGATTATATGTGAAACTTCGCGTTCTGTTTGATAATTTCCTTCAAACACGACTGTTTTATCGGCATAATCCACAATCAGATTTCTTACATCTGCACCGTGCATCGCATCCAACAACGCCATTATAATATCTTGATCCGCAGGCATTTTTATTAACCATTTGGCACGATTTGATAACTTTAATTCGCCGCCCGCTGCATCATAAGAATAATACATCCGTCCCAATCGTGCGATTAAATCAACTGTATCCGCCAAATTACCTGAGGCAACCGACCCAGAAACTTTTTCCACGCCGGCTTCTTCTTCAACAACAGTGATATCAACGCCTTCCATTAATTTAGTAAGAGCATTCGCGACAGTCTGTTTTCTAAAATCATAATCAGATACATTCAGTTCCGGCAACGGGTCGCCTTTGTCCAATCGCACCATTTCTATTCTTTCATCTGGCACAACAGATACAACGGATTGATTATCCCAATTTACAGTGCAACGCCGCGGCAATTCTATGGAAAAACGGCGCGCAGTATCAGTGGTTAATGCCGCCTTTTTAGGAAAAATTGGCACAGAGTTATCATCTATAACCAAACTGTCTTCAATATTTACCGTATCATAATATACGACATCTTGGTTATCACGCGCGCACCCTGCAAAAACAACCAATGCAAATACTAATACAAGATTTAAAATTTTCTTCATTTGATTTCCCCGTGTTTATATATTCATTACTTTTTCAAATTCTTCCAAAGTCATTTCATATATTGGTTTTTCCGATGGCGTTGTTAAATCGTGCACATGTTTGAATTGCGCACGAAAGCGTTCCAATACAGAAACCACATCCGCCGGTACATCTTTATTTGATTTTATCAGACGTTCGCCATATTCCACAACAAATTCTAACACATCTGCCGCAAAAAAACGTCCAACATAGTTTTCAATTGGGATTCCGCCCTTGTTAACACATATCGCAGACATAGCTTTTGCGACCTGGTTATAAAAATTTGCAAATTTTATAAAGTTTTGAACTGTAATCGCCATCTCTTTCCCCCGATATATTTTTATACATTATAAAAACTATTGCCACAAAAAGGCAATTAAATTATAATAGGAAACATGAGAATGTGTAAATTATTTTTATTTGTCGGTTTACTGGGGCTTTGCGCGTGCAGTTCTCCCAACAGGGGCAGCATAGATAATGCGACTATCTTGAATTGGGAAAACGAATCTGTGACAACGGAACAGTTTGTTCGTGACCACAAGGCATGTCTTGGTATAACCCAACCTTCATACATGCCGCGTTCACGTCTTGCGAAATTATTGTCCCCAAATCAGAGTACCCGCATGCCCGACTGGGATGGTCTGTGGGTGACATTTCAATCAAACGAATACAAGGATGTGGGACAAAGGGCGTTGTTATCTGTTCCGCGTAATACAACATCTAAATCTGTAGGTTCATACCGTAAATGTATGTTCCGTCGGGGTTATTTGTTGCGCGCCATGTAAAAAAATTATCACCTGTGGACTTTTACATTTAATATAAAGTATGTTATAATACAGCGTATGAAACGTAACCTTTGGTTTTGGTTGTATTTTATCATTGCCATTTTATTGGCTATCTATTTTGCAACACGCATCACTATGACATTTATGGGTTATGGACCAATTTCAACAGTTCGGAACATATCTATTTCTGCGGATACTGATAACAAAGACCTGACTGCGATTGCAAGTGCCGTTGGCGTTGCATCTGGGACAAATGCGTATTCGGTAAACCTAGAATCAGTAAACAAACGCGTATTGGAAACGCCGGGGGTTCGCGAATCGGCTACACGCAGATTACCAAACGGGAATCTTTCCATACACGTATATTTATACCGTGCAGTTGCAGGATGGACAGATGGTACATATTATTATCCCTTGTCTGCGGACGGCACCATTGTGAACAGTCCATCCGAAGAAAAAAAACCTGATGTTGTAATGTTTCGTGGAAATTTGCCAAATGATATATCTGATGTGACCAAGGCTGCGACAAATATTATTTCAAATATTGACTATATGGAATGGATTGACAATCGGCGTTGGAATATTGTCACCCCAGACGGTATCATTGTTATGTTGCCCGAAGACGACCCAGTTGCAGCCATCGGGTCACTGGTTGTATTGAACAATCAACACAATATTTTATCCAAGAATATCAAAGTAATTGATATGCGTGACAGTGCGCGAATTTTGGTTAAATAAAAAATGAATATGCTTGATTCGTCTTTTTTGTGTCTGGATATTGGCGCATGCGGCGTGCGCGGATTGGCATGTCGTATCCGCAACGCACAAATAGACCATTCTGCATATTATTCTGTGGACGATTTTGACACAGTGTTCGCATTAAAATCTGTGATAGATGAATTGGAACGACAGATTGGCGTACGGTTTGAATCAGCATATATCACAGGAAACTTTGGACCGTCTTATTTCAACATGACCGCAAAAAACACTGTTTGGCCATCAGACCATAAAATAACGGCGGCAGACATAAAATCGCAAATTGCGACCATTGATTCGCCAGACGGTTTTTATCCTATGCACATAATACCGCTGCGTTACGACACGCCACGGGTTCGCAATATGCTGTCCCCTATTGGACACAGTGACAGACAATTAGTGTCTGCTTTTTCTGCACTGTTTTTTGATGGCGAATATATGAAAAAAGTTCAAGAAATTTTACGACATGCTCACATCCAGGCAACTGCATTCTATACGCCACATTTCTTGGAAAATTCTGTAATGCGTGACAAAAAACAGATTCTTATGTTCATTGATTTTGGCGCAGAAAATACAACAACATCAATTTGGACGGAACGCGGTCCTGTATGGTATGATGGTCGTGCGGTTGCAGGAAACGATTTGACCGAAGAAATATCAACACGATTGTCTGTACCATTCACAGACGCAGAAAGAATAAAACGCAATGTTGCCGACCTTAAACCCGGGGAATTTGCGCGATTCAGCCCGGCAGATTCCGCATATGCATTTTCATGTGCCGATGTTAATGAAATTGTAATACCATTTTATAACAATTTAATTAACGGGATAAAAACAGATATTTCTGAAACATTGGAAAAATACCCAGCAATAAAAATCATCATAAGTGGTTCTGGGGCAAACATAAACGGAATCCAAGATTTAATTGCAGACGCTTTTCCGTGCACAGAAATTGAAACAAAAGATAACGATTTCGCGGTTCGCGCATTGGCAGAATACATATGGGCGGCGGAAACACCACGCAGGCGTGCATACATTGCGCGTGCACAAAAAATACAAAATCGCATAAATAAAATCACCCGCCTGTTCCATCGCAAACATAAAAAACAAAAACATCAAATTCCAATTTTACCAAGTACACTGTGCTTTGATATGACACAACCCGAAACATACACAATGTTTCACAGTGGTGGAATATCGGCAATACATGTTGATATAATGGATGGATTATATGTGAATGCGATTGCCGGCGGTTTAGACGAACTGCGACAAACACGGGAACATTGGTCGGGACATTTGCATGTTCATCTTATGACAGATGCACCGGCGGAATGGGCACGCGGGGCGATTGATGCGGGGGCTGATACAGTGATATTATCAACAAACACATCCGGTTTACGTAATGCGATTCAAATTGTGCGACATGCAAACAAACGTGTCGGAATCGCACTTAATCCCGAATCTTCAGTATCTTTATTAAAAACAATTTTACGTGATTTAGACGAAGTTATGATTATGGCGGTCCCCCCAGGTGCGTCGGGTCAGAAATTTAATGAAAATGTATTAAACAAAATAAGTGTACTGAACGCGGCGCGCAAAAAATATGGATTAAAATTCAAAATATCTGTTGACGGCGGAATTAATCCAGACACTGCGAAAATGTGCTGGGCACACGGTGCAGATATATTGGTCAGTGGTTCATACCTTGCACATGCGCCCGATTTTCCATTGGCGGTTTTGTCCCTTATGCCACCCGAAAAAAATTAGTCTATAACAATTTTGCGTCCAGAATCATATTCTGATATATAAATATGAATTGTGTTTTCCGGCAGCATATTTTCTGCTATATCAGGCCATTCAATAAGGGTTATATCATTTTGAATCGCATAATCCAACCCTATTTCCACCAATTCTGCGACATCTGATATCCGATATAAATCAAAGTGCGAAATTTTACCCTTGTCAAAAACATATGTCTGAACCAATGTGAATGTTGGACTTGGTACAATGGTATCTGACCCGCACAGTGTTTGAATAATTATACGTGCAATCTCTGATTTTCCAACCCCCAAATCACCATGCAGTGCGATTGTTGTTGGCACACGCAGATTGCGGGCAAATTCCCGTGCAAAATTACGCGTTTCATCTATATTTTTTGTTATTATCGTTTTCATATTTTTACTCCAACACCAACAGGTCATCTTCCATTTTACGGATAGCATCGCGATATTGTGCTGCAACCTCAAAGTCCAAATTTTCCGCCGCATGCCGCATTTTCTGATTCATAGTTTTAATTTCGCGACGCAATGTTTCTGCATCCATAACACCTTGTTTTGTATACAAGAATCTGCGTTTTTTATCAACTTTTTCTTGTTTATCTGTGACTTCGTTAAATATTTTCTTGGATACAGTTTGTGGTATAATACCGTGTTGTTCATTATATTGCATCTGTTTTTCGCGCCTGCGCGCAGTTTCCGATAATGCCGCATTCATAGAATCTGTCACAACATCCGCATACAGTATCACACGTCCGTTTGCATTTCGTGCCGCCCGCCCGATTGTTTGAATCAGTGAACGTGTTGAACGCAAGAATCCCTCTTTATCTGCATCCATGATTGCAACCAATTCACATTCTGGCACATCCAATCCTTCACGCAATAAATTTATTCCAACCAAGACATCAAATTCGCCCATACGCAAATCACGCAACAATTCAATACGTTCCAATGTTTCTATATCACTGTGCAGGTATCGCGCCCGAACACCATTCTCAACTAAATAGTCTGTTAATTGTTCTGCCATTTTCTTGGTCAGTGTTGTAATCAAAGTGCGCCCCTTAACAGACCTTATTTCATTCAACAAATCATCAACCTGATTTTTAATTGGGCGAACAAAACATTCTGGGTCTAATAAACCTGTGGGTCTTATAACCTGTTCGGCAACAATTCCGTTTGATTGTTTCATTTCCCATTCTGCGGGGGTTGCAGACACAAATATTGTTTGTGGTCGCATCGCATCCCATTCTTCAAAGGTCAATGGTCGGTTATCAACACATGACGGTAAACGAAAACCATATTGACTAAGTGTTTCTTTACGCGCCCTGTCCCCACGTGACATCGCACCAATTTGTGGCACAGTCACGTGACTTTCATCAACAAACAATATCGCATCTTTTGGTAAATATTCAAACAGTGTTGGCGGTGGCTGACCGGGGGCGCGTCCTGTCAGATAACGCGAATAATTTTCAATACCACGACAGGTACCGGTTGATTCCATCATTTCAATATCCATATTAACGCGTTCGCGCAACCGTTGTTCTTCAACATATTTCATATTTTCGCGAAAATAATTCAACCGTTCATTTAAATCTTGACGAATCTGACTAATTGCTTGAATAATTGATGGCATTGGTGTCGCATAATGTGTATTTGGATAAACCGCGATTCTGTCCATCTTGGACAACTTAGCACCGGTCAGTGTATCAAATTCCCAAATATCTTCTATTTGTTCGCCCCAAAAAGAAACCTTCCATGCCCTATCTTGACTGTGCGCCGGAAAAACATCCAATGTATCGCCACGCACGCGGAAATCGCCACGAGCGGGTGCCATGTCGTTTCGTTTATATTGAATATCAACCAATTCACGAATTACATCCCCCACCCCCATCATATCCCCAGGACGCAGAACAAGGCGCATTTCAGAATACTGTTCCGGCGCGCCCAATCCATATATAGACGACACAGACGACACAACAATAACATCGCGTTCTTCCAACATTGCACGGGTTGCGCTGTGCCGCATCCGATCCAGTTGTTCATTAATAGACGCATCTTTATCAATATATGTGTCGGTTGTCGGAACATATGCTTCGGGTTGATAATAATCATAGTAAGAAACAAAATATTCCACATGATTGCGCGGAAAAAAAGATTTCATTTCTGTATACAGTTGTGCCGCAAGTATCTTATTTGGTGCCATAATCAATGCCGGGCGTCCCAATTCTGCAATAACATTCGCCATGGTGAATGTTTTTCCAGACCCCGTCACCCCCAATAAAACCTGAGATTTTTGTCCATGTTTAATTCCCTGCACCAAATCAGAAATGGCGACCGGTTGGTCACCCATTGGACTGTAATTACTTTCAAGATTAAAAATTTTTTTATTCACATAGACTACTATAATTCATTATAATGGAAAAACAAGGGGGGTAAAAAATAATATGAAAACCAAACCACAGCACAGCCATAGAACACTTTGGACTATATTGGTTTCAATAGGTGTTATTGCAATTGGTGTGTTAATTGCGCCAAATTTCATAAATTTAAACAAACTACGCCCCCACTTGGAATCTGCCATATTTCAACAAACTGGCGTGAACCTGAAAATTCATGGTGATGTGAATTTTGGTATTCTGGGGACCACGCATTTAATCGCACATGATATAGAAACGCCAAATGGGCGCACCAAGACATTGGCGGTAAATGTTCCTTTTTCTGGACTGTTTGACCTTGGCAATACTAAATTAAACAGCGTAATCACAGTTTATAACCCAGACATAAATTTAAATTCATTGTCAATGCTGCAATTAAAATATCACATGGCGGTGAACAATGCAGTATTGCATTTTATGGGCAAAGATTATCGTATTATTCGTGGAGAGTTTTATAATGGCACATTTGACGGTCAAATTCGTACAGGTGAACACAAATACGACATCGCGTTCCAAGGTAATGATTTTACAATAAAAAACAAAAACTTAAAACTAAACATTACGGGTGAATACTTTCCATCAGGCAGTGCCGCCGGCATATTAGAAATAAACACAAATCAGATAAATTCTTGGTTTGGATTCAAAGAACCCAAGATAACACACAATGTTAATTTGGTCACAGATTTTTATTGGGATGGTGGTTATGGATTCAAATTTACAAATCTGGTTGCAAACAATGTACGCGGAAATATAAACATTGAACCAAATGGTTGGCGTACGATTGAATTATGGTCTGACAATGTATCGTTTGATTTTTCTTTTTTATCACATCCGTCAGAAATCATGCACGACACCACATTAAAGATTGACTTTTATGGTGATTTGATTTTCAAAAATCACCGTTTTGAACATTTAAAGATAGATGCAGTCGGTACTGAACAATATATACAAATCAATCGTATTATTGCGGACAAAACATCTTTTTCTGGTGGTACAATGGATGATTCCGGTGCACACGATGTAATGATTCACACTGTAATAGATGGCAAAGAAACAGAGTGTTTGTTTTCCGGCACACAAACAGAATGGGAATGCCGACAATTTAAATATGGGGACATATCTGGCGAATTAAAATTAAAAAATAAAATATTAGACGCAAATATCACATCAAATCGCAATATAACTTTGCGTGAATTGGAATCATATATTTCACAAATCGGTGCCCGACGCGCAACCATAAGATTTAAATTTGCGAACATGGGTGGTGTATTTAAAAAATCGGGACGTGATTCTTCTATAAAATATGATTATATATATGGTGAACACTTGTCATGGATAAACCCGCATATAAAATTATTACCAGAATTCATGATGAATTCTGTTGGGAACATGGTGTGGACAAAAGACACTTTTTCATTCACGCCTAATTCCGGCGATTGGTCACTGACACTGCACGATAATTTCTTTTACATAACCGGGAAAAACATAAAAAGCCTGTTTCCAAACCTTGATATGCGCGCCATCAAAGAATTGGAATATGTTATGACCGGATTTTATAACAACCGGGGTGATATATCTGATTTAACGGTAAAAATCGCCGGTCAAACATTTACCGGTACCGCCGATGGGCGTTCAATTACATTGCATACAGATGTAATGTATCTGGACGAATTTATGACACCTGAATTCTTTGACCGCTATGAAGAAATGGAATTTTTGGCAAATTCGCCTGTTTTATTACCTTTTGACTTTTCGCACAATGTTTATCTGAATGCAGACACATTAATATACGGCGAAAACGCATACAGGAATTTTGTGTATTCATTAAAATCTGGAATCCAAACATTTTCCATTACGGACAATTATCGTGGAAATATGTTGGCGACAATTATCAAAGAACGCAGTGAATATGATATATTTATTCAACTAAATAAATTTGTAATAAATGGAAAATTATTGTCTGATGAATTTCCATTGAATATTGCAGACACATCTGTGACCGCAGAAATAAAGTTGCACACCCATGGACATATTGCACACGATATTAGATATAACATGACAGGATATTTAGATTTAACATTTGATGGGGGATATATCACAGGTCTTGGCATAGACAAATTTTATTCTGATACGGAAAATCTTACCAGATTAAATGTAGAAGACCGTATTTCAACCGCACTTGAATCTGGGACAACCCAAATAAAAAATATGCGTATTATCGGCACATACGAAAACGGAACTTTCACAACCGCAAAACCAATTCAATTATCTATTCGTCATGCAAACGCAACCGGAAATTTAAGTATCACAGATAATGCCATGACCGCACAACTTGATATCACTATGCGTGCAGTATCTCCCGATTCTGTGACAATATCATTAAACATTAGCCCGAATGGACGCCGCGGTTATTCTTTATCTGAACTTATGCGGTATTTTGACCCAGCGTTTATGCGCAGTTTCATAAAAACACATGATAAGTTTTAATAAAAATCGCCCGCAAACGCGGGCGACACTAACCACTAACAACTGACACTAACACTCATACCTAATTCTTTTTCCGAACCTGGATATGAACTTCGCGCAGTTGTTGTTCTGTGACCTCACGCGGGGCGCCCAACATTAAATCTTGTCCCCGTTGATTGGTTGGGAATAATACAACTTCACGCAAATTATCTGTACCCAAAATAATAGAAACCAAACGGTCAATACCAAACGCGCATCCGCCGTGTGGTGGCGCACCATATTGGAATGCCGCATACATTCCACCAAATTTTTCTTTTACAACTTCGGGGCCATAACCGGCAATAGCAAATGCTTTGACCATTGTTTCTGGGTTATAATTACGCAATCCGCCACTGCAAATTTCTGCGCCATTCAGAACCATATCAAATTGATTGGCCTTGATTTTTAATGGGTCTCCATCCAATTCGCCTTTTGGCAAACTGAATGGATTGTGTCCAAAATCAATCATGCCTGTTTCTTCATTTAATTCATACATTGGGAAATCTTCTATCCAACAGAATTTAAATTCATGCGGATTTATCAGACCCAAATCTTCACCAAGTTTTATACGTAATTTACCCGCCGCCTTGGCCGCCGCATCCGCGTTATCACACACAAAGAACAATGACGAATTATCACCTGATATTTCACGCAGTTTTGCGATACGCGCCGCATCTAATTTTTTTGCAACCGGACCTTTGGCTTCTTCGGCAAAAACAATATACCCCAAACCACCAAGTCCCAATTCGCGGGTTGCATATTCGCCCAATTTATCAAACCAAGACCGTGGTTTATCTGCGCTGTTTGGTGCCGGAATCGCACGAACGACCGCGCCGTTTTCAATCGCATTTGCAAAGATTCCAAAATCAGACCCACGGAAAATATCTGTCACATCACTAATCAAAATCGGGTTACGCAAATCGGGTTTATCAGACCCATATTTTAACATCGCCACATCAAACGGAATATGTGGAATTTCTGGGTCAATAATTGCATCTGGAACAAAGGTCTTAATAAGTTCCGGCATCACTTCATTTCCAACCGCCTGAATATCACGTAAATCAACAAAAGACATTTCCAAATCTAATTGATAGAATTCCAACAATCTGTCTGCCCGTAAATCTTCATCACGAAAGCACGGCGCAATTTGGAAATACCGGTCAAAACCCGCGATTTGAATTAACTGTTTAAATTGTTGTGGTGCCTGGGGCAATGCATAGAACATACCATGATGATTGCGACTTGGCACGATATAGTCGCGCGCACCTTCGGGACTTGACACAGTTAAGATCGGTGTTTGAAATTCTGAAAAGCCCAAATCCCACATTTTATCGCGCAAGAATTTCATAATGCGATTGCGTGTTAAAATGTTGTTATGCAAACTGTCACGACGTAAATCAATATAGCGATATTTTAACCGCAAATCTTCTGCGACCGTATCATCATCACCAAAAACCTGGAAAGGCAACACATCAGAATTGGTCAAAACATTCCAAGATTCTACTTGAACCTCTATATGACCTGTTGGAATTTTTTCATTTACCTGGGTTGCGTCACGCGCAACGACTTTACCGGTCACCTGGATAACAGATTCTGGGCGCACGCGTTCCAAATCTGCGTTTCCGCCATCCATAACAATCTGTGTAATTCCGTAATTATCGCGCAGGTCAATAAACAACAAAGACCCATGGTCGCGCTTACGATGCACCCAACCAGATAAAGTCACAGTTTCCCCGACATTTTTTGCGGTCAGTTCCCCACAAGTATGTGTTCTGTATTTTGATTTTAGTGATAACATTTTTTCGCCTTTTGTTTTTTGGGCGACAAAATCAAAGAATTTTGGCACCCGTATATTTTAAAAGTTCTTTCGGGGCGCATAAAGTGGCTATGCGCGGTGCCACCCGAATTTATCACTTTTTTGTTTTTGAATTTCGGCTCCGTGGTTGTTGGTCACATCATCGCCAAAGACAAAAACTTTCTCGTATTCTATATCGGAAATTTCGTTTTTGCAAGTTTTTAACAGTTATTCATATTAAAAATTGCAAACAAAACCCTATCGTGGCGCTACAAACCAGAAAATTACTTCCAAAAATGTTTATTAGAAAAAGCCTGACCAGAACCAGATTTCAAATATTTTTCAAATTCCACAGCGGCGTCCTTGGAAGAAAATGCTATATAATTAACTAATTGCCACGGTTTATATTTTGATGTATAACACGAACGCCCCATATTATGTTCTTCTAATCTTTGTTTTAAATCATCGGTCATACCGACATATCTTCGTTCAGAATCAGAAATACTTTTGATTAAATACACATAAAACATTTCTTTCACGTCCCCCTTCGTTAAAACTTCGGGCGACACTCCTTCGCGTTCGCTTTTTCGCTTGGGTGGCTTGCCACCCGAAGCGTCAAAGACGCGAAGGGTGGTGCCCTAAGCAAGAATCGGACTTGCGACTCGTCCTTACCAAGGACGTGTTTTACCACTAGACTATTAGGGCAATGGTTAAAACCAACCTTGATTATACGTGTGCACAAGCAAAAATCAAGAAAAATCGCCCTGACCTACTTTTCTATTTTAACACGGATATTGATGTCTTCTTCGGGTTTTTGGGCGGGCGCAGTGGCAACACCACCAAACGGCATTTGTCCAACCAGTGTCCAACTTTCCGGCAAATCAAACATATCTTGAACCATTTTATCTATGACCGGATTATAATGTTGCAGGTTTGCCCCCACCCCGTAATTTTCAAGCGCCGTCCATATTGCGAATTGCAACATACCGTTTGATTGCATAACCCAATCATGGAAACTTTCAACATACAATGGATACTTTGCACGCGTTTCGTTCACGATTGCGGCATCAAAAAAATAAAGTATCGTACCATATGCGGCGGCAAAAGAATCTGTGCGTTCACGCGAAAACCGTCCGCCATTGAACTTTGCCATTTCATCGTAAACCGCATTCCAGAATTTTTCGTGTTTTTCGCCGACAAGAACCAACACGCGTTGACTTCTCATATTAAACGCATCTGGGACAAATCGCACACAATCGCGAACAATTCCAAACACAACATCATCCATAATCGGCATATTTTTATTCAGCGCATAAACAGACCTGCGATTTTTTATAAAATTGATAAAGTTATTCATTTTTCATCATCTCCTTTTTTATCTTTTTCAATTTTAACTTATATCGGTCTTTTACGCGATAGGATGCTAATGCTTTTTCAATGGCGCATTTACGTGTCCATTCTTCCATTTTGCTCAGATAAGGTAACATTTCATCAAAATGTTCTATGGCGGCGGTTGCAAAAAACCACGCCTGCGCCATATTTATATAGTATTTTTTTGTTCTTATTTTAAAAACCATATCGGCATATTTCGTATCAAAATTCTGCTTAGTAAAATACCGCATAAGGCAAAGTATTGCGAAACGCACCGTATACACATGCGAAGATTTAATCCACTGGTTTATATACGGCAATAATTTTTCAGCATTTTTTGCGAACACTTTCGGGGACATTTGGTCACATGTTGCCCAATTATCAATATAGGGTAAAAAATGATTGATTTTGTTTATTGCGAAATAAAAATCCTTTATTTCTGATATTATAAAAGCATGCAACTGGTTTTCTTCAAAGAAACGATGTGGCAACACATTAATAAAATCGCGCCAAATATCTTGTTTAATTATATCTTGTGCCATTGAACGCAACGCTGGCGTACGAACACCAATGAAACAATCTTTATTAACTGTTGGAATCAAAGATATATTAAAATCCCGATATTTTTCATCTGCAATTTTGCGCATTTTATCAACAATTTCACTTTGGTTCATAACTGTCATCCTTGCTAGTATTTATTTTTCTCCAAATTATAATAAAAAAATAAAAAAACAGTATAAAAATATCAATTTGTTACATATTTTCTTTTTTTATGCCATGATTTTTATATGCGCCGCCCCACGAATTTCCGCACCGTTGGGTGTAACAAAAAGGTACCTTTTTGTCCACCCCTTTTTTACGCTTTTTTTAATTTTTTTAATTTTTTCCGCAACGCCACAGATTCCGTGGCATACAGCCACTTTTTGTATTCGCCCATTTTTGCCCGAATCGCGATGTAACAAAAAGGTACCTTTTTGTTACAATGTAAGCGTTGGAAATCAAGGGAAAGGGAAGTATCAGATGAGTGTCAAACGCATATTTATCGCGATGACCGCAATTTTTGCGGTGTCTGCGGTATTTGCGGATAATTCCAGTGTGACCAGCAAGAAATATGTAGATGACCTGAAATAAACTTATGATATATGATGATGAAACCGGTATTGGTGAAAAAGAGATAGTATCAACACTTGGTAATAGCGCATCCGCCACCACTGTACCGACGGTTGGTGCGGTTAAGACTGGTTTGGACGGGAAACAAGATACGATTAATGGTACCCCGGGTTATGTAATGACCGGTACAGGAACCCCCGGCGAAGTCGGTGAACGCGCGATTTACAGTGCGAACACAAATTACAGCGATTCATTGGTGACCGCGGAAACAGTGAACACTGGTGTTATTAACGCAGTAAATTCATCACTGATTCGGGTGAATGAACAAGGCACCCCAAGTGACAGCGGGACATTATGGGAAATCAATACCAGTTTGTTTGCATTAAATGTTCGCCCAATGTTGCCAGATGGTTATATTCAACGGCAGTATATCTATATGATGGAAGGGTCATATATCAAAGTAGAAGATTTGCCAATAAGTGCTGGGTATAAGGTTGAGTTTGATTTCCAAACAACAGCAACACTTGGCAGCAATTTGCGGAATTATCTTGGCGGCCGTTCTGGTGGTTCGGCAGGTGGTGGTTTCCGTTTGTCTAAATTGGCAAGTGGTGGCACTACTCTAAACCGTGTTGTTCTGTATGGTTTTGAATCAGGAACAGAATACTATGACCCAACGACACAATTTCAACCTAACACAAGATACAAATACACATACGATAACGGTGTTTGCACATTGGAATCGGGCGGGAGTGTAGTTAGCACACAAACATTTACTGTCACTGACAATACTAGCACAAAGTGGGGTATAAACGCATATGTAAATGGCACGACTTGGCAAACCAACTCATCAGACATATATGTATATTCTGTCAAAGTTTGGAACACACAGGGCGAATTGGTAATGAACTTGGTTCCCGCAACCTACAACAATACAGTTGGTTTTTATGATACAGTCAGCAAAACATTTAAGACCGCAACATCAGGAACATTTACCGCCGGACCATCTTGCATAAGCCCGAATTTGATAAATATGATACCCGCAAATATAACAGTGGGTAAATATATATCTGCCCAGGGTGTGGTTAGTGACAGTGTGAGTAATTTTATATACAATAAATATATTCCTGTAAAACCAAATACAAAGTATACATTATCATTTAATAATGAATTATATTTTGTAACCATGTCTGAATATAGTTCTGAAAGTGACGCAGGATTCATAAAAAGAACGCAAGGTTCAACTGGTGGTAATACTTCGTTGACAATAACCACCGGCGCAACAACACAATATTTACGATGGGGGTCTAATCCGTACGGTAATGATAACGAGGTCACACTTGAACAGATTCAGGCAATTAATTGGATGTTGACCGAAGGTGATACAGCCCAAACATATCGCCCGTATGGTGAAAATATTTGTTATTAGTGGTTATCCGCCTTCGCCGATAATCATGGAATTTGTTTCCATTGGTGTGAATATTGCTACGGCGAGACAGGGGCTGAGCGTAGCGAAGACGGATGGTAGCGGCGAAGGGATTGCTTCGCCACCTTGCAAAATCCACCTTCGTTAAAACTTCGGTGGACCGGCGTTATTCCGCCTTTTTGCTGCGGTTCGGACCCCTGACCAAAGGATTATGATAAGATTGAGATAAAAACCAGATAACGCAGATTCTTGCGGATTACAGCGATTTTTTAACCCATCAAATTTTTCTCTGTGTAGAGAATGTGTAGAACCAAGTTTATCCTAAAACCATATGCGTTTGTAGCTAAAACCTCTTACTTCCCACTTCCCACAAAAAACCATTTCGCAGATTTTATAAATTGAGCTAGCTAGGGATTTTTATTGTATTATCCATAAACTTGTGCCATATTGTTGTTATCAAAGGATTGTATATGGCAATAGGATTAAAACCAATAAATGGCGAAATATTTTTGTATAAAGACGACTATGGTACGGTCAAATTGAACGGTTTGATATATGGTGAATCTTTGTGGTTAACGGCACATGCTATAGCGGAATTGTTTAATGTTGATTATTCGAATATACTTAAACACATAAAAAATATTTATAATGATTCGGAATTGCCGGAAAACACGACTATGGCAAAATTTGCCACCGTCGTAAATCGTGGTTTTAGAGGGGAAGTAAACGAAGATTTACCTTATTACAATCTCGATATGATAATATCTGTTGGGTATCGTGTTAATTCAAAGCGGGCGACCCAGTTTCGTATTTGGGCAACAAAAGTCCTGCACGAATACATACAAAAAGGCTTTGTGCTGGATGATGAACGGTTAAAAATGGCGGGAAAACCATTTGGTGTTGATTATTTCCGTGAATTGTTGGAACGCGTCCGGTCTATCAGAGCATCCGAACGTCGTATTTATCAACAAATAACCGATATTTTTGCCGAATGCAGTATTGATTATGACCCGAATTCTGAAACCGCTTTCAACTTTTACGCGAATATACAGAACAAATTTCACTATGCAATACATGGACACACCGCTGCCGAAATTATCAAGGATCGTGCTAACTTAGAAAAACCACATATGGGACTGACCACATGGAAAAATTCCCCGAATGGTCGCATATTAAAAACAGATGTATCTATCGCAAAGAATTATCTAAGTGAAAAAGAATTAAAAGACCTCGAACGCCTAGTGACAATGTTTTTTGACTATATCGAACACCAAATCGAAGACAAAAAAGCGTTTAATATGGCACAATTCGCAGAATCCGTTGATAAACTACTTACATTTAATGATTATAAAGTATTGCATGGCTTGGGCAGCATACCGCCGATGCAAAACAATATGCTGAAGCAATATACGATGAATTTAACAAGACACAAAACATCGAAAGCGACTTTGACAGGATTGTAAAATTAACCAATGAGGAATAATGACATGTATGCGATTCGCATCGATTCGTAGCACATCTAAAAACGGCGGTTTTCCGCGTTTTATAGCTTATACACTTTTTCCTTGATTTAATTCTTCAAAAAATATATGAATCGGAAATGAAAGACCCATTAAAAATGGGTCCTTTCTAAGCGATTACAAAGTGCTTAGCTTATTCTGTGCCCTCACTTTACATCGCTTAGTGGTGCCTTGTCAAATATTTTTTTGACGAGGGTGTTGTTAATGCCATAACTCAAGGAGTAAAAAATGGCGAAATATAAAGTGAAAAATATGTCTGGCACCGCTGGACAAGTTCCACCATATCCATACCAAAATTTAAGTTGGTTGGAATACTGGGAAAAGATGACAGGACACAAAGCTTCTACTTGTAGTGTTTGTGGATGTTCTAATAAAGCAGAACATGGCGGACACGTGAAACGAGTAGATACTTACTTTGATCCGACTACATATATTGTTCCTCTGTGTGCGGATTGCAATAATCCAAATAACACAAAAGAATTTTATGTAGATTGCGATTTGTGTAGGGCATACTAGTGTCTAAAAACTGAAAAACCGGTCGTTTGACCGGTTTTTATTTATTTGGATGTATTTATATGCTATAATTCCTAAGACAAATTACAGGAATAAATATGAATACCAAGGACAACCCAAAGTTTTTGCGATGGTTTAATTTTTTCAGTTATTTTATATTTTCATCGCCAATTTTGGTTTTGTTTTTTAATTCTGTATTGGACAATTATGCACTGTCCATGACGATATATGCCGCGCAAAGCATATCTTGTTCATTGCTGGAAATACCGTTTGGCATTATATCGGACAGAATTGGGCGCAAGAACATAATGGTCCTGGGCGCGATTACACGACTGTTATGCTTTGTTATCTGGGCAATGTCATACAGTTTTATGCCATTATTACTTGGCGCAATAATCGGTGGGGCATCAGATGCGCTGACCAGCGGAAACAACGATGCATTGTTATACGACAGTTTGTGCGACACGAAACAAAAAAAATCATACCACAGAATCTATGCCAGGATCACATCGTATTACCAATTCGCGTTATTTATGGGATCATTGATTGGCGCGGTTGTTGCTTTTTATTCAATGCGTCTGGCCATTATATTAAACATTGTGCCATTGACGATTGCGCTGGGGCTGTCTTTGGTCGTTGTCGAACCAAGATGCAAAGCAGCACCCGAAACATCATTCATCAGGCAATTTATTGCCGCGATAAAGAACCTGTGGCAGAACCGCCGGTTAAGATATGTTGCAACCGGAAATGGATTGAACTATGGATTAAATGAATCCGCATACAGTTTCAACAGCGTATTTATATCGCAATTCGTGCCTGTATGGGCATTGGGCATATTTAAATCACTGGGGCATTTATTGAACAGTTTCGGCGCACATTTATCAAACCGGATAGCATGCAAGATAGGTATTGGCCGGACCGCCGGATATGGATTGGTTGCCGATAATTTTATGAACATTGTGTCTGTATTATGCAACAGCATATGGACCCCGATAGTACGCTTGGCATCGCCATTGGCCGAGGGGATACACAGCCCAGCAATAAACACTATCATTCAGGACGAAATCCCGAACCGGATACGCGCAACAACATTGTCTATTACATCGATTTTTGGCAGTTTGTGTTATTCCGGCGCAGCGATATTCATCGGATACCTGGCCGACATAACTTCGCCATATTGGGCATTGTTGACCGCATATTCAATCGCATTGATGGTGGATTCGCTGGTGTTTGTCGGGTTAAAATACAAATCAAAATGATAAGTACAATTCATGTGTAAACATTCGTGTATCCGTTGTGTAGAAAATTTGAAAAAAATTAACAATTTTGCCCGTCTTTATTCATTACGGCGTGACACTGAATTGTTCATTAAAAAACACCGGTAAATACCGGTGTTTTTTTTGAAAAATTCGTGGTAGCGGCGAAGGGATTGCACATTCCCACTGCGCCCTGCTTGCGGGAACCCTTTCCACTCGTAAGACTCGAACTTCGTTTTACTCGTTCTCGTCAACTATCGTGTCGGACCCAGGGTCCTCATCCTCTCGCGACTATACCAAAATTAAAACCGGGCAAAACCCGGTTTGAATTTTGGTAGCGGCGAAGGGATTCGGACCCCTGACCAAAGGATTATGATTCCTCTGCTCTACCACTGAGCTACGCCGCCATGTAAAACGCAACGATTATAACAAACATTTTTCTAAATGCAAGAATTTATCGCAATATCGGTATTCTTATGATTTTTTTCTGATTATATTATTTGGATAAATACAAAAAATGGTGTATAATATCATCCTAATGAGAGTTTTTTTTACAATCTTGATTACCACGTTTTTTTTGCTGTCGTCTGCGTTTGCGGCGGGCGATAAAAACACTTTCACCGGGCATTATAAAAACCAAATCGCATTTAACCTGGGCCAGGGTATAAACAGCGGATTTATTGTTCCGCCACCAACCCAGTTTGTTCCTTTTTATTTATTGGGATTACAGTATTCTCAACCGACTACTTTCTTTGGTTTGCCCGCACGTCAAACATTGGGCGTAAACCAAACCATAGGATTCGGCAGCAAGTATGGATGGCATTGGCGTGATTACACGATACCCATGGTTATGCTGTCCGGTGATGTGCGATTGTCTGAATACAAAGACATATATGTTGCCGCCGGTGCCGGTGTCGGTCTCCAGGCGCAACAGAACGAACGATTGGGGGCAAAATTATTATTCCAATTCAAAATAATTGGTGGATGGCATATCAATGATAAATGGGCTTTGGAAATATTTATGCACCATTTTTCAAACGCGAACACAGCCCCAGAAAATTATTCATACGCATTTTATGGCATGGGTGTGACATATAATTTCTAAATTATCATGCCACCACTAACCACCAAATAAAATCTACCATTCTATTGGTTTTCCACCATGCGCAATAATATATTCATTTGCCCGACTAAAATGATGATTACCAAAGAATCCGCGATGTGCAGAAAGTGGTGACGGGTGCACACTTTTCAAAACCAGGTTTCGTGTTTCATCCACAAATTCTGCCTTTTTTTGCGCGTATGACCCCCACAGCATATATACCAACCCATCGCGATTTGATAATGCACGAATTACCGCATCGGTAAATTGTTCCCAACCGCGTCCTGTGTGTGATGCCGCCAAATGTGCCGCAACCGTAAGGGTTGAATTTAATAATAACACCCCCTGCTTTGCCCAAGATGTTAAATCACCGTGTGTTGAACTGGGGCGCCCCAGGTCAGATTCTATTTCTTTATAAATGTTTACCAGTGATGGCGGTGGCGTAATTCCATCTGGCACAGAAAAACAGAGTCCGTGTGCCTGGCCGGGTTCGTGATATGGGTCTTGGCCAATAATCACCACGCGCACAGAATCAAACGGGCACAGATTAAACGCATTAAAAATATTTTTTGGCGCCGGATAAATTTTTTTACCCACGACATATTCCCCGCGCACAAAATCGGTCAATTTAATAAAATAATCTTTATCAAATTCATCCGCCAAGACAGATTTCCAAGATTCTTCTATCTTCACATCCATATCGTTCACTCCGTTCAATTAGTGGATAGTGTTAGTGGCTAGTGGTTAGTAGAATCTGGCATAATTTCATAATTACAAAATAATTCCAGATACCACTAACCACTTACACTAACCACTAACCACTACCCAATTTTATCAAACCAATTTGTAATGCTTTCCATAACACCACATCAATATACCCGCGTGGCAAACCGGTTTGATGTACCATATACAAAAACATATCGTCACATGCCGCCTTAATTTCATCTGTTAATTCGTCTGTGCATTGAATTCCGGCGTATAGCGCCCCAAGCCGCCGTATCCAAACATCATATTTCACAACATCAATCCCCAAATTTCGTGCCAAATGATTCGCGGTAATTTTACCAATATGCGGCAGGCGCACCAAGTATTCTAAACGCGCGTCATTATTCGCACATTTATAAAACCCGTCGCACATATCCGCGCGCCCTTCCCAAATTTTGCAAATTGCGGACACTTTATTTTTATTATGAAACATTTGAAACAGCGCATCAAAATCAGCACCGTTTTTATAAATATAATCCATAATATTTTTGTGAATTCGCTTTGCGGTCTTTTGTGAAAATCCACCCGCCAGAATCACATACGCACACATAGCCCCAAATTCATCAGGCGTAAATCTGCGTGGATGTGCCAAGATTTCCCGAATTTCATCAAAAGATTGGGCGTCACTGTCGGCGCCCATTTCGCGTATTTTCTTTTCTAAATCAAAGAACCATTTTGCTGTGAACATTTATTGCCGTCCCATATCGCGCCCATGCGACATATTTGCAACATCCGGACCAAAGCATGGTAATTTCTTTAAACCACCGTCTTTACCCCGTACAAAAACATTATCAAACCGATATGTATCATTTCCATCAAAGAACACAAAGTTAAAATTACCACCAGTCAACAAACACCCACACAAATCCACACGATCTTTTACAAGACTTTGTTCACGCATATTTATATACCCCATTATATCACCATAAGAAAAATTTAAATACCAACCACTTTGGTCATATGACAAATGCGGGTGAGTATGCCCATGCGCGACAATTTTATTTTCATCACGCCTTGCATTTTTACAAAAATCAGTAAGTTTTTCTGCTTGCCGTTTATTAAATGAAGCCACCACTGAACTTCCACTTGGCGCCGCAGAGATAATATCATTAAAAACAACTGTTTGTCCTTTGGAATAACCAAATAACAAAAAAGAACACTCTGCTTTTTTTGCACCGGTCAACTGTTCCAAATATTTTAATTCTTCATAAATTCTGTGTTCAATAATAACTTTACTTCCACCTGGCATACGCGGCAATTGCGTATTATCAACAACATCATTATCTTCATCAACCGCATGCACAGTTACACGCGATTTTGTCAATACTTTCGCCCTTGCCACTTCAAATTCAGACATCACGATTCCTTCATTACACGTCCAAATTCGCATCCAGTGCGTTTTCTACGATAAAGTCGCGACGCGGTTCAACCACATCACCCATCAACATAGACACAACTGCATCTGCCTGGGACGCATCGTTAATTGTGACCTGGAACAGCGAACGGTGATTCGGATCCATTGTTGTTTCCCACAACTGTTCGGCGTTCATTTCACCCAAACCTTTGTAGCGTTGAATTTTTAACCCGTTTTTCGCGTATTCAAATGCAGTGTTCAACAAATTAAACGCACCCCATATTTTTTGCGATTTAGATTTTACTGTCAATATTGTCGGTGACGAGAAAGTATCCATTAATTCATCGCGACCCGGCAACCGGCGCCATGCATTAATTTCCGGCGAATTGATTCTGTCACGCGACAACACATATTGTTCGGTCACGCTGCGCAGTGTGCGTGTAATTGTGATACCCGATTCACCCGCAGTGACATTCCAACCGCGTTCAAATTCTAATTCTTGGGCATCCAGCATTTTTGCCGCATTTGCACAGTTTTCTGGCGATTCACTGTCAAACACACGGTTCAACGCCAACGCTTCTACAAATCTAAGTGGCATAATATGATTCAACGGTTGCAAAACATTACGCATATCCAACACCAAATCCAGTAAACGTTTCATATCTGCCCCCGAAATCTGAGCGCCAGATGCAATTTGAACGACACCATCTGTTGCCAGTTGATCCATCAGATAATCATCCATATCGCGTTGATTTTGGATATAAATCTGTTGTTTACCGCGCGTCACACCGTAAAGTGGCGGCTTTGCGACATATATATAACCGCGTTCAATCGCTTCTGGCATATGGCGATAAAAGAACGTCATTAATAATGTCTGAATATGCTGACCATCAACATCAGCATCAGTCATAATGATGATTTTATGATAGCGCATTTTTTCAATATCAAAATCATCTTTACCGATTCCTGCGCCCATTGTTGTGATAAGCGCCCCAATAGTATCCGAAGTCAACATACGGTCAAACCGCACGCGTTCAACATTCAGAATCTTTCCACGCAGTGGCAAAATAGCCTGGGTTTTGCGGTCACGACCTTGTTTTGCGGTACCACCTGCAGAATCTCCTTCAACGATAAACAGTTCGCATTTAGACGGGTCACGTTCACTGCATCCCGCCAATTTACCCGGCAAACCACCAAGTTCCGGTCCCGATTTTTTACGCGATAATTCACGCGCCTTGCGCGCGGCCTCACGCGCAGTGGCGGCCTCAACAATTTTATCAACGATAAGTTTTGCGGTTGCTGGATTTTCTTCTAAATATTGGTACAGCAATTCGGATGTAGTGTTTTCAACAATCGGACGAACTTCACTGGACACCAATTTGTCTTTGGTTTGTGAACCAAATTTTGGGTCTGGAATCTTAACGCTGATGATACTGGTAAGTCCTTCGCGGAAATCTTCACCCGACAGATTTATATCTTTTTTAGTATTGTGTTCCGAAATATATTTATTTATTGCGCGCGTAAGTCCGGCACGAAAACCCGCCAAGTGTGTTCCGCCATCACGATTCGGAATATTGTTTGTAAAGCAAAGCGATGTTTCCGTATACGCGGTTGTCCATTGCAGAACAATTTCAATATAAGAATCATCTATTTTCTTTATCATCTGAATTGGTTCACGATTCAACAATTCTTTGGATTTATCCAAATATGTTGCGAAACCCGACAGACCGTCCGTAGAATGAAATTCGCGTTCTTTTTTATCGCCGCCGCGCAAATCTTCTAATATGATACGAACATTCGCATTCAAATAAGATTGTTCACGCAACCAATTTTCCAAAACATCAAAATTGAATTCTGTTGATGCAAAAGTATCCGGGGACGGCAAAAATGTGACCTCGGTTCCATGTTCGCGACCTGTGGTATTTTCACTTATTTTCAAATCCATTGTTGGTACACCATCGGCGAATTTCATTTCCGCCTGTTTGTCACCACGCCAAACCCGGACTTCCAACCAAGTGGACAACGCATTCACAACCGACACACCAACCCCATGCAGACCGCCAGAAACTTTATACGCACCATTTCCTTCGTTATCAAATTTACCACCGGCGTGCAATTCGCACATAATCAATTCCAATGCACTGCGCCCAGTTTCATGGTTAATATCAAACGGCATACCACGACCGTTATCACGAATTGTCGCACTGCCATCTGGGTTCAGTGAAACATAGACCGTATCGGCATATCCCGCCATTGCTTCGTCAATAGAATTGTTGACGACTTCGTATATCATATGGTGCAGACCACTGCCCCCTTCGCCCACATCACCTATATACATACCTGGGCGTTTTTTGACGGCTTCCAGTCCTTTTAAAACTTTAATTGAATCACCAGTATATTCATTGTTCACAGACATATAAAATCCTTTCTTTTTTGTACACAAAAGATAGCAATTTATGGTATAATTGTCAAAGAAAAAGGCAAAAAAATAAAGGTGGACAAAAATGAAGTTCAAATTACTATATTTTGGCGAAATTTTAATAAATCCGAAAAAGCGTGCCCAGCATATATCTGACATCCGCATGCAGTTTCACCCACAATTAAAGAAACTTATTGAACATCAACCTTGGAATAACCTGACCCAATATATGGCGCCACATGCAAACAAAAGCCCAATTATAACCCGGCATGTTGGTGGCATAGATTGGAACCCGATTATTACACCAAAATTAAAGTTAATTGCGGAATTAGACATTCAAATGCTGCACCCTGAAATTATCGGTGTGCCACGTTCAGACATAGACAACAGAATCAAAACATTATTTGATGGTCTGCGTTGTCCCCAGAACGAGCATGAAATTGGACAAAATATTCCACGTGACATCGGTCCGATTTATACTTTACTGGATGACGACCATTTGATAACGAAAATATCGGTTAACACCAGTCACCTTTTATCACCGCATATGTTTGACCACAAAATCGTTAAAACAAGCCCCGATTGTGTATTTATGATGATTGATGTAAACGTGCGTGTTGCCGAAGGCACATTAGAAAACTTGCCGTTTATGGTGTGATAGTGGTTAGTGGTTAGTAAACGGTGGCAAATGCCACCGTTTTTTTGTATTCCAGAGAACAGTCATCCCGCAGAAGTGCGGGATCCAGTCTGAGCGTAGCGAAGACCTGCGTCGCAGACAGTAAATGTTTGTCGTCGCAAAGCGACTCCAAATTCCCGGCGGGGCAAGTTTACGGCGTCGCCGTAAACTGGGCACCGCGCTTCCGCGGTGTGACGATTATCTGGAATTACTAACCCTTGTTCCACGAAGCCTTGGCGAAGTGGAAACTAACACTAGCCACTAACAGACTTAATTGCTCACCGCGGGTCCGGCGGTAAATGTTCCTGATGTTGCGGTCTTAAATGTTTTGCTGACGGTATCATAAAAACCAACTGTATTGTTGTAGGTTGCTGGGACATAGTTTGCAACCAATTCACCCTGTGCGTTCCACGCTTTGAATGAATACACATAAACACCTTCTAAACCCGGTGTCACAGTTCCTGATGTGTTCCAACCATTAATTACCAATGAGTATGGACACGCCCCAGTGTCGGTAAATGTGTTGTTAAATACAGTAGTTGAACCTGTTGTCAATGTGGCGCGCCGATTGTCCCATACAAACTTGTAGCGAGTGTCACCAGTAGCAGTGACAGTTGAATCTTTATACGAACCAAAACCATAAACACGAAAAACTTCCGAAGTTATCCTAGCAAGACGCAAACCACCATAATCACCTCCAGCTTGGCGAGCCCCCAAATATGTTGTAGCCCCACTAGAAGAATTAAGCGTAGTGGTCTTGAAATCTATTTCATAGTGACCATCATAAGACGGTTTTATATTTGTCAGTAAATACGAACCAGAATTCATATCCACATATTGCAATTCAGTATACCCGTACGGAACATTTGCATTTATTGCCACTAAATCATCCTGAATTTCCCATAATGTTCCGCTGTCACTTGGGGCGCCTTGTTCATTCACCCGAATCAGTGATGAATTTACTGCATTGATAACACCGGTGTTCACTGTTTCAGCCGTCACCAATGAATCGGTGTAATTTGTGTTCGCACTGTAAATTGGTTTTTCACCGACTTCGCCGGGGTTGCCTGTACCCGTCATCACATAACCCGGGGTACCATTAATCGTATCTTGTTTTCCGTCCAAACCCGTCTTAACCGCACTAACTGTCGGTACACTGGTGGCATTTTCCCCAAGTGTTGTTTCAATGGACTTTTCACCAATGCCGGTTTCATCATCATATATCATAAGTTTATTTGCGCCGGAACCAGGTAATTTACCCTGGTATCCAGACATCAGGTCATCTACATATTTCTTACTGGTCACACTGGAATTATCCGCAAATACCGCAGACACCGCAAAAATTGCGGTCATCGCGATAAATATGCGTTTGATACTCATCTGATACTTCCCTTTC
>CAJOHU010000012.1 GCA_905234465.1 uncultured Alphaproteobacteria bacterium
GGTATTAGCGTTCGTTTCCAAACGTTATTCCCCAGTAATGGGCAGTTTCCCACGCGTTACTCACTCGTGCGCCACTAGATCCACAAGGGCAAGCCCCTGCTTCACCCGTTCGACTTGCATGCCTAAGACCTGCCGCCAGCGTTCGTTCTGAGCCAGGATCAAACTCTCAAGTTTTAAAAAACCTGTGGTTTAAGTCCTGTGCATACAAACAAAGCTGACATTAATATCAGTTCGTCTTTACATATTATATATTCGCAAGACAAGTTTTTAACGAGGTCTACTTTGTAAACCTACTACCTGTCTGTGATATGCACATTTGACTTAGTCAAAGTTTGGATATTTCCAAATTCAACTGTCTGCATATCTCTTCTTGAACAGACTTTTGAAATATATCAAAAATCATTTTGATGAGCTGCTTTTATTAACAATATTGCGGATTATTCCGCCATCCAGAGGTTAGATTCCGCATCCCTTTGGGCGCCCTAACTTAGAAAGCCCGTATACTATGAACTTATCTTTCAAAAAAGTCAAGCACTTTTTCAAAAATATTTTTATTTTTTTGACCTGTGACGGTTTTTTTCAAAAAAAGCGCAGAAAACCGGTATTTTTTATTTTTGTTTTTTTATGTTTTTTGCTTTTTTGGCGACACATTCTAACCAAAAATTCGCCCCAACACCCCAGAAAAACCGATTCGTTACCGATTCGGAATTAGTGGTTATCCGCCTCCGCCGCTAATTGCGAAATTCGTTTTCATTGGTGCGAATAATGCTGCGGCGAGACTTCGGTGTTAGTGGTTAGTGTTAGTAAACGGTGGCGAATGCCACCGTTTTTGATTCCCCTTACCTATAATAGTGGTTAGTAGTCATCCCGCGGAAGCACGGTGCAAGTTCCCCTCCATTGGAGGGGTGGCGGGTAGCACCCGCCGGGGTGGTCAGAAAATATGGAACAAATAACGAATGCTCTAACCACCTCCCCCTGCGGGTACTCCTCCACAGGAGGAGAACTTGAACTCTGGAATACCAGCCTAAAAAACGGGTGCAACATTTGCGCCCGTTTACTAACACTAACCCTTGTTCCACGAAGCCTTGGCGAAGTTGAAACTAGCCACTAACACTAGTCCAAACTTATTTCTATCAAATCGCCGTATGTGCCGGCTTCGTCTGCGCCGATAAAGCAATAGATATGATTACCAACATTGTCCATAAACTCCTGTTGGGCTGCGGTGAACTGTTGACGATTTGCAGCCTTGATGTTGCTGCGGGTTGCCAACAAACCAGCAGTACCAACAGCAGCAGCAGCAAGACCATCTGCTAATCTGCGACCACCGGTCCATTCTTTACCAACATTGGTTTTAGCAGTTTCCATTGTACTGATGTATGAGCGCAAATCATTGCAGCCTTCTCTTGCTGCACCGTCACTTTTAATTTTCCAAGTTTTTAATGTATACCCACCAACAGTTCCGGCGTTAGCATTATCCACCACAACCCCAGTGTTACCGGCCCCGCTACAACCCAAACTCCAAATTGATTCAGCCGCGATGATATTATTATTTATTTTGTTTTCATTTTCGTTGATACCTTTATCAGTGCTTAGGAATCCGCCAAGACCTGTTCTGCTTTGCAGCAAGTCCATACCAACACCACCCAATGCCACGGAACCTATTGTAGATGCAGCAACTGCCCATTGTTGAGCGGTAGACATCGTGCCATCTTTGGCATCAGCAATAGTTTTACCCAACTTTTTCGCTGCAACTTGTTCCGCGATTTTTTCCAAATCTTCTTGGGAAATCCATGAACCACATGTGAACACATCGCCAACCGCAAAGTATGCCGTTGTCCAATTCTTGGTGTTATTTTTTTCTTGGATATAGCGTTGAATCGCCGGGTCATCAGATTGAACCGTCACACGTGCGCGACAGAACGAACCGTACAAATCATTACTTTTATCAAATTCGTTTTCTTTCAGACCATTGACACTGTAATTTTTGGGAACGCGGCGAGATTTTAATTTTACCCACATATACGTAGACGCCATATCATTACGTCCCATAATACCGCCGCTGTTTGCATTTCTGCACATATTTTGTTCCAATGTAAGTTTGGCATTATATTGCGCCTGGGCATCTTTTTCAATTTCGTTCAAAACCTGGCGAAACAGCGTGTCGGTTGCCAATTTTAATTTATAATTTTGAACGGTCATTGTTTCTTCGTACTCATAAACACAGTTGTCTTCATCAACACTTCCGCATACTTGGGGTTCTTTATCGGCACAATCGCTACTAGTCGTACTTGTGCAAAGCCCAGTTGTTATTATTTCCTCAGATCCACTTGATGTATAATTTGCGGTACCGCCCCATGCAGATGCAACATCTGTATAACTGCCCCAACCCGGCACGTTTACATCATCGGCATTGGCAGTTCCCACGAACGCACATATAATAGCCAACAGAGATATATGTAATTTTTTCATTTTATTTTCCCTTAGGTTTTATTTATTAGCGTTTATTTATCAGCAGCCCCATTTTCAGGCTTGGTTCCGCTCGGTTGTGGTTTAGGATTTGACCAACCACCGCCGGTGCCACCGCCCGTGCCATCGCCCGTGCCATCGCCGGTACCACCGCCCGTGCCACCGCCCGTACTTTGGTTCTTTACGGTTTGAATCCGCAAATGTTCTTCACACGCCTTGGATTCACTTACGACACTGCCGCAAAGTCCGCGAATAATCGTAAAGTCCAAAACACCGCCAACCCTGTTCATACTGTTCTCAAACGATGTATTCCACGAACTAGTCCTTGGACTTGTATTTCCTGATCTTGGACCTGTATTTCCTGATCTTGGAAAACCAGAGCCGCCTGTAGACCCAGTATTAGAACTCACGCTATATGTATCACTTAAAATATCACTTCTGTTCCGGAAACATTTTGAATAATCGGCGCCACAATTATTACGGATGCAAGATTCAACCGTCTTTTTGCATTGTTTTGCCAATTTCTCAATCGCCGCAGGGCTGTAATTTGCCTTTAACAAACTGGACAATTTTTCAACCACACCGATTGGATCTTTACACGCGTCGTTGCCTGTACATTTTGGGAACAACGTGGTAAACGAATCAGATGTTTTATATGTATACCCATATATATTTGAAGCATTTGCACCGTATGTCTTGACAGATGCCGCCGCATATTGACATGCCGGGTCTGTATTCACAATCGCCGCGCAACCACTCTGTATTTCATCGTAAGTATCGCTATCTTGATTAATCCAAAGGTGTGCATTACCATTGGCACCGAACACCTGGGCATAACATGCAGAACCAACACCGCCACCACAAGAACGCATCACGCAAGATTTGATTGTTTCAATACATTTGTCTTTTGTTGTACGATCAACCTCGTTCGCCATATTCTCAATTTCGGTGCGCAATGTATCATTCATACGCAGGCTGTATATTGCAGAATAAACTTCTTCCATAGTATCTTCGTCAATCAAATCACTTGCCGTTGGGATTGCACCATCTTTAAATGTCATATAACAATACTTATTTCCACCAATTGTGTTCATACACGAACTTTTCAGATACTTTCTAACATCTGCCGCATTCACGACATAATTTGAAAGATTATTACCGCTTAATGGTGTGCACGCGACGCCGTTCACAGTATCATTGGCACAAATCAATTCCGAAGAACTGTCTATTATACATTTGTATGGATTCGCACTGCACGCAGACAATATACATTGGTCTGCAACACGATAACATGTTGATACCGCATTGCGCGATGCCAATGCCGCGCCTTCGGTAATCATGATGCGCAGACGACTGCCGTCCATGGGGGCATTGGCACCCGATGTGTTGGTTGTGCCGAATAATTCCGTTTTGCCTTCGTCTGTGCAACGCGCCAATGTAGATTCGCAATAAATCATTTGCTTTTTAAATTCATTGGTTGATGTACACAATTCAAAATCATCGCCACAGACATCGTCTTTCTTTAAACACGATACATAACGTTTAACACATGCGGATTTATCCAAACGATTATTAATTTCGCCCGCCGCAATGAATTGACCAACTATACTGCCAGATGTGGGGTATGTTTCCATATATTCAACCGACAAATATGCCGTATTTGTTGTTCCAAACAATGTATTTATACCCGCAGATGAACACTGTAATAAAACACCATTACACTGTGGCTTTTTCGCATAGAATAATTCCGCCGTGGTACATTCTTCAAAATTTGCGCCGCACACATCGGGGCCCTTGATACATTCGGTATATGCGTCAACACATTCCGTCACGTCCATCAACGATGAATCAGACGATGTACTGCCCGACGAACTGGTGACATTTTGTGGTAAAATCATGGTCGGCAAACGACGCGACGCCCCGGTTGTTCCATTTACCGGTATAGATGACACACGCGATGTCGCCGCGTTGGTGTTTACCCCCCCCGCACGCAGTGCCGCGTCCGCCACACCAAACACGCAGAAAACCGCCAAAAAACCAAGTATATTAGAGATGTATTTCATTCCCATTCCCCTTTTAATATCAATTTATTATATCATAGGGTAAAAAAAAAGAAAAGAAAAAAATGGTGATTAGTGGTTAGTGGCTAGTGATAGTTTCCACTTCGCCAAGGCTTCGTGGAACAAGGGTTAGTATTCCAGAGAGCCGTCACACCGCAGAAGTGCGGTGCCTATCCGCCTGCGCCAAGGCTACGGCGAGACAGGGTCTGAGCGTAGCGAAGACCTGCCCCGCCGGGGATTTGTCACCGCATGGCGGTGGCAAACATTCACTGTCTGCGACGCAGGTGCTCACATTCGTTCGCACTGGGTCCCGCGCTTCCGCGGGATGACTGGTATCTGGAATACTAACCCCTAACCACTAATCACTTCTTTCAATTCCAACATATCGTCTGGCAATGGGGTTTTAAAACACATGCGTTTGCCTGTTATGGGGTGATTAAATTCTAAAACCTGGGCATGCAGCATCTGACCATTATGCGTTTTGATAAAATCAAGTAAATCCGCATCACGAACCGACCCCAATCGCGCGGACGCACGACCATATACCGGGTCACACAATACCGGAAAACCATGCGATGACAAATGAACCCTTATTTGATGTGTGCGCCCGGTCATTAATGTACACCGAAATTCCGATACACCCGCGCGCGGCCATACATTCAAAACATCCACAACCGTGTGCGCCGGTTTACCCCCAGATTTTACCATTGTCATCTTTTGCCGATTACGCGAAGAACGTGCGATGTTCCCTGTTATATCTGCCCCTGTCCAATTTGGTACCCCCCATACAAACGCGATATAACGACGCGTCAAATCATGCGCAGAAAACATTTTTACCAATCCGCGGTATGCGGCATCAGATTTTGCGAACACCATGACGCCACTGGTATCTTTGTCCAAACGATGGACAACACCCGGTCGGGTTTCACCCCCCAACGCCGACAAATGCGTCACCGACAATAAATTCTGAACCAATGTACCCGTTTTGTTTCCCGCAGACGGATACATCACAACCCCACGCGGTTTGTTTATTACGATAATATCATCGTCTTGGTATAAAATTTCTAAATCTAAATCGTTAGAGACGTTTTCTGTGGCAACATTTGTTTGTCGCAGCGGAATATTAACAACTATTGCATCGCCCTGTTTTATTTTGTCTGAAAACTTTGAAATTCTGCCGTTTCGCAAAACATCAAACCGCTGAATTTCACTGCGCGAAAAATCCGGCATTTGTGCCGCCAGAAATTTATCAAGCCGCCACCCAACAAAATCATCCGCCACAACAAATTCACGCGTGTTCGTCATCGTTTACTTATATTCCTTCCAATCAGGTCCAAAGGTGCATTTTGATATGTCTATGGTAAAATCATAATCGCCCGTCACAGGACATTTTAACAAACCAGTACTTTCGGATTGGTCTGCATCACGGGTGGCATTACGCCATGTAAAACTGACCTCGGTTGGGGCATGAACACAAACCAACCGCAATATGCCTTCGGATTGTCCGCGGGGGCCAAGCCATATACGAACACTGTCCGCTTCGCCATAGCACGGGAAAGCGTCCAGATAATATAAAACCATGCCACGACCAACATCTGAATTTGACCACTTAAAATCCCCCCTAAATTGCCGCAGTGGCAAACCCGTCAATGCAGACCAATCGGTTGTTGTTGAGAAAATACTGATACGCGGGGCAGGCGCAGGTGCCGGGTTGTCTGCGGCGAGCGCAGAAAAGGCACACAGCATCATTGCAAAAGCAAATATTACTTTTCTCATTTCTTGTCCCCTATGTTCACATCTATTAATTCCACCGTCACACGCTTTACCCCCGCAACATCCCCAGACAATGTGTGCGAAAACACAACCGATTGCCCCGCATCCAACAATGTCGCAGATGGCATAAATTTCTGGCGCGATATGGGTGAACCATTCGCATCATACAAAACAATACTCAAATCCGGAAACGCGTATATATCATCAGAACGATTTGTGACTGTACCACGAACCGATATACGCGGCGCGCCTGATTCATCTTTTATGGTAGAAACATCTGTGATTGTCGCAATCAAAGGGCGCTTTTCTGGGTCATCGCGACGCGAAGACACGATAACCGCAACCGCAAACACCGTCGCCGCAAGTAATGCACACAACGCCGCAAAGAAAACCATTAAACCACTGCGATGTGATGCGCGGGAAACATGCCACACATTTCCACATACCGCACACCGTACGCGCCCGATTGAATCTGATGGTACGGAATATTCTGTTTTACAAACTTCGCATTTTATCTTCATTTGACATTACCTTTATATCACAAATTATTCTAAATTCAACATCTGATATTTTGCGCGCACAGATTGTCCTATTTCACGTATCGCGTTCAGATAATCACCAACTGTTGCATTTTTGTTTGATGAAACAGACGAAAATATTCGCGTCGCCGTCGTTCCAGATACAGATTCTCGGCGCAGTAATTGGGTCGCAATATCCGACAAAGTTGGCGAATTTATATCAACCATATTTGCTGTACGCGATTTAACATCCCAATAATAGTCTTTGTTGATTGAATCAATTATTTTTTCCCGCACCCCAAGACGCGATGTTATTGAACCGGTAAATCCAACAGACACAAACATCGCGCTGACGCGACCTTCGGTCATATCCAATGCGCCACCTGCACGCAAAACCGCCGCGACACCCGATGGGGTGGAAATTCCCCCAAGACTTAATTCATTCACCCATAAATTATCTGTGGTAAAAGATGATGCCTTGGCTAAATCTGCTAAACTTAATGTTCCGTTGACAACGATATTCTTGGAATCTCCTGACATGGTTCCTGAAACTATTGCCGTCTGACTGGACAACTTCGTCGCGTCCAGGGTCGTGCGATTTTTGAATATTAAATCATTCGTGACAATTTTATTCGCTGCAAACGATTCATCCAAAGCCAATCCACCAATATTTACAAAAGATGAATTTATTATATCACGGTCACCTAAGTTCAACGCGGACAACATTGTCGCATCAATCACATCATCCGATGGCAGGCGCCACAAATACAACGAACTATCGCGATTCACAGATGTTGTTTGAACAATTCCGGATGTCGCGTCTATACCCAAATCCGCGGTATTAACCCGCCATGTTCCAAAACCACCATATGCATGAACACCATCAACAAAACCTATGTTATCGTCACCCATAGATACAATTTCACGTGTACGCATTGGTGTTATATCTGAATCAGATAAAACTATTACACCTTGCAGTGACGGTTGGTCACCATAATCTTGCGATTTTAATATTCTGACCTGATACTTGTCAGAATTGGTATGAACAAATTCTGGATCCAATCCGTATTCAATCAAATCAGACAACCGGACACGAATTATATTGCGTCCCACCGTTGTTAACATACTGTCTTTATTTTCAACAATATATTTTTCTAAGACCGATTGTATTTTCTGCATCTGACGCGCCACCCGAACGTTTTCTGCACGAACGACTGCACGATTCTGATACCCATATATGAATGGCATCAATGTTCCCGCCAACGCGATTGTCAACAGAAATTCTATCAACACCGTGCCACGGGTTTGATTATGGTGTGAAAATATGCGCAATAATTTCATCATTTTGTTTGCCACCCATCTGTTATTATACCTTGGAAATCATCCGCATTCGGCACAGGCGGTATCGGCGCACGCGCCAATGTCAAAGATGCAAAAGATGGCGGTGTCGTTGACGGGAAATACCACGAACCAAACTTTATCGGCGAATTATTAGAAACCAATAATTCACCAGAAACAGTTAATCCAAAATTTTCATTGAAATTTATTTCTCGTGTTAAAATATATGGCGCATATACAGTCCCCACAGATACCCCGGCAAAACCACTGACCGTCTTTAACGATGAAGACTTTAAAGTAAAATCACGCGCAACATTTAACACATTGTTCACTGTTGCCCGGTCCGCAATAATGCGACCATTCAAATTGAACGAAGAACCATTTAATTTTTTTCCGGTTATGTTTCTGAATCCGTTTATATCACCCGACACGCGCATTGTTCCTATCTTGGCATTATCGCCATTCATATTGGCGCCCGATGAAAAATAAACTGTTCGCGCATCAATGGTGTCCGAATTAACAAAAATTGTATTCAAATTTCTTACTCGCACAGATTTTCCATCTATACCGCCAACATTATAAACATCATGTCCGCCCATATTCAAATCACGCGCCATAACATTCAAATCGTCTGTGCCGGATGACCCGCGATGCAGAAAACGCGATGTATCAACATCTGACAGATTGCGCGTAATTTTATATATTAAATTTCCTTCACGAAAACCCGGGGCGGTGACCGCCCATGAATCGCCATACGCAATTCCATCTGGACCAACAACCGCGGCATCAGAACCTATGTTATGTGCAATTTGTGCGACACGCTTTTCTGTCATTGGGAAATCAAATGATAAATACACATCTATGACTGCGCCACCCCTTACGGCATATTTATCAACAAACCCGGTTGATATAGAATCAGAAAATTCACTTAATACATCATCAGATAATTGTATTTGATCTGTATCTTTCCATGAATCTTGATTCAATCTTACAAAATTCAGAATCCCGTCACGCAAACTGATTATATCATTCGCGATTGCCATATTATGCATTGTGGTGGTTGTTTCAGAAATCATAGAATATGTAAATGGTGCCGCCGCCCCAATAATCACAAACGCCAACAATAATTCTACTAATCCGCCACCGCGTTGTGCCGCAAATTCTGATTTATATGAAAAGATTCTGAATCTATCTACAATCACTGCCGCCCCCAACCAGACATTGTTTTATGTTAATTCTGTGTTCCAATCTTTGCCAGAAAACATATTGACACGCAATATATTGCGCCAAAGATTTTCTGTTATATGTTGTATTATCTAAACCAGAAATAATAGATTTACATTTTACCATTTTTTCATCGTCTTCAGACGGATTCGCAATTATTGAAAACGCATCGTTATCTATGGTATCCAACAACACATCTGGCAACAAAGATGTTCCGCCGGGTCTGATATCCAAAATCGCTGCACCATCACCACCGCGCATAAGTCTGTCTGATGTTTGGTCACGCAATGTTATATTTGATGTATAAATATAATCTGTATCTATTCCGGTACTGGTGCTGTATGATAACGAATCTGAATCAATAAACACATCTTGACCGCGCGTTGCATTTATAAAAGAACTTACATCTAAACGCTCAACACTGAATGTAATACGACTTGTCACCACATTGCCACCAACATTCCATTTTTCGGGTCCTGTGAAGCCGGTGTGACCGGCAACCATATCAAATGTATCAACCGCCGCATCAGTAAACATCATATTCCCTGTATCACCAAATTTTGAAACCGTGCGACCAATCAACGCATCAACTGTCAATGTTCCGCGTGCAAGAGTTAATGCCGATTCGCCAGAACCCGTCTGAAAAACAGTTTTGTCTGTGTTAATTTCTGTAATATTGCTGCGTTCTTTGCGACCAGATTCAATTCCGTTGATTGTAAGTGTTGTGACATCACCCGTTTCAAATGTCGCGCGACGCGCTAACATATCGGCAACATTATCCAAACGAAAACCACCCATATCTAAATCAGCCAAGAATCCAGATAAATCAGGGTTTTTATCATTACGACGAACAACATCCGAGTACATATCCGCCAACTGAATTCCGACATCTATGTCGCCATCTGGATTATCGGCGTCATATACAGCAAAGAACCCAATACGCCGCGCCAATTCAGCCTTTTGCAGGGGACTAAGATTACCACCACGCAACTGTAATATTCCGGCAACATCTGTATCCGTTTTATCTATGATTAACACAATATCTTGCCCCAACGCAGTCCGTGGAACAAACCCCAACGGCAATCCATACGGTTCCAACATATCAGAAAAATTATCCCCAGAAATAATGCTGCGGTCATACGGTAATTGGTTTGCGTTTTCGCGTATGAATATTCGTGCCGCATTACGTGCAACATCAACTTGGTGCGTGGTCACATACATTTGCGCCCCGATGTCACGCAACGCCATCCGCCGTGCAAAAAACGGTATAAACGCGAACACCAACGTTAACGCAAGAAGTGCTTGTAATAAAAAATTTCCTCGTTCTGTTTGCAACCGAAAAATCCCCCCTTTGATTTAAAGCATAGCAATTGAAAAAAAATATTGCAATCTGTTTTAAGATGTTTTAATATCTGAATGCTTGATTGGAACAATTCCATTGGGTTTGTTCAAAAATTACTTCAACAAAAGAACGAAAATGCAAAACAAAAAAAATCAAACAACCGTCGGTATGATGATTCAGCGTTGTCATAAATGGCGCCAAAAACGTAAACAATACATGGACCAGGCACGCCAGGCCACCGATGAAATTGAACGCGAACGCTTGCTTCAGGCGGCAGAACACTATGGTCGCATTGTAAATGAAGAACAGGGTAAAATTGATTCTACCCGCGACCCAAAGGATAAAATACCCGCTGAATCTCCTGCTGTGGAAGAATCGACCGATACCGCCGAAGAAGAAGAAAATCCATTTCCTGAATTTCTGACCAATATTAATTAAATTTCGCGCATTTTTGTGTGATATGTTTTACTTGAATTTTGATATTGGTTTGCTATGCTGTGACGAAAAGGAAAGATGGTATGGATGGCAATTACACTGTTTTGGCGCGAAAGTATCGCAGTCAAGATTTTCAATCTTTGATTGGGCAAGATGTTTTGGTAAAAACTCTTACCACCGCAATCAATACTGGACGTATTGCGCATGCGTATATTTTCACCGGGATTCGTGGAACCGGGAAAACCAGTACGGCGCGCATATTGGCCAAGGCACTGAATTGTTTATCATCTGATGGTCCAACGGCAACACCATGTGGCATATGTGAAAATTGCCGCGCGATTGCGGCGGGACAACATATTGATGTGTTGGAAATTGACGCGGCTTCGCACACTGGCGTTGACAATATGCGCGAAATACTGGATGCCGCACAATATCGTCCCACCAACGGCAGATACAAGGTATATACAATTGACGAAGTTCATATGTTATCATCAAGTGCGTTTAATGCCCTGTTGAAAACACTGGAAGAACCACCTGCACATGTTATTTTTATTTTGGCAACAACCGAAATACGCAAGGTACCTGTGACTATTTTATCACGTTGCCAACGGTTTGATTTGGTTCGTGTTCCGGTTGAAACGCTGAAAAAACATTTTGCGTGGATTGCCGACCAAGAAAATGTTGAACTGACCGATGCCGCGAATGATTTATTGGCGCGGGCGGCGGATGGTTCTGTACGCGACGGCCTGTCATTATTGGACCAGGCTATTGCCCAAACAGGCGGGCATGTGGACGAATCCGCGGTTATGGATATGTTAAAGCGTGCAGACCGTGGTGTGGTTGTTGACTTTATGCAAACTATACTTTCTGGGAATGTTGCGGCGGCGATGGCGCGTGCAGATGAAATATATACCAATGGCGCAGATTTATCTATGTTGCTGACCGATATGATGGAATGGATACATTGGGCAACACGTATGCATCCGGTGTTGCGTGCAAACGCCGGGGACAGTGTTCCATACACTGCTGATCAACGCGAACGCATAAATGAAATAAATAAACATGTTTCACTGAATACTCTTTCCCGCCTGTGGCAGGTTATGGTTGCATCTGTACCCGAAATGGCGGCTGCAACAAATCAGAAGCAATGTTTTGATATGTTAATCATACGCCTTATGCACATTGCAGATATGCCTGCGCTGACAGACATTTTGAAACAAAACGAACAAAATCCATCGCCCAAGAATTGCACGCCGGTGGCACCCAAAGAAACAACAATAAAAATAAATTCTGGGGCGGAATTGGCAGACGCGTTATCGGCGGCGCGTGAAATGATGCTCTATGCATATTTTACCAAGAACATAGAAGTATCTGAGATTACAAATAACAAGATTTCTTATTTTGACCGCGGAAATGATTCTGAATTTCAACATAAACTTTCGTTGTGGTTGAACACTAAAACTGGGGCAAAATGGGAATTGAACAAAATAGAAGAATCACATCAAGATAAAACTGTGAACGAACAAATAAAAACAGATGCCGAATCTGACCCAATGGTTGCGGATGCGATGTCTTTGTTTGAAGGCGCAGAAATTGTCGGAATTTCAAAACAGTAGAAAATGTACACAAGGGGGAGATAAAAAAATGAAATCAGAATCAGGTCGTTCTTTGATAGAGATAATCGGGGTATTGGCGATTACTGCGGTGATGACGGCAAGTGCGATTGGAATATACAATTCTATTCGTCACAATCAAAAGAACACTATCGCATCGGCTGAATTAAGGGAATTGGCGAAAAACACAAAATTACTGATGGAAATGCGCGGCGATTATACCGGTGTTTCGGTTGATTATTTGATTAAGGCGGGCGCACTTAAATCTGACAAAGCACCCATTGGACAAAAATGGTCGGTTGATGTTGGTTCAGATGTTAAAACTTTTGAAATAAACTTGCGCGGTGTATCGCGTAGTGAATGCGAATTTTTTGCTACCGCGGTTCCGACATGGGCGTATGACATGATTGTAAACGGACACAGATTGGAAGATTCGGCACACTGTTTTGCGGGTGACGACAACGATATTTCTTTTGTGGTGCAATGATATGAAGAAAACACTGATTGCGTTTTTGATTGCAATTATTTCTGGGTGTTCGCCGTACACCAGCCCAGACCGCACCACATGGAAAAATTATCTGTACGGCGCAACATTTACAGATATGAACGATGTTTCTATGTCCGCCAAAAAACCTATATTTTTGGGCAACGGCGGACGCACGGTGGCGGACGCAATGGTGATGGATGCCACTGCAGAATACGGAGACAAGGCATTAAATGATAATGCAATGTATGTAGGGTATATGTCTGAACTGGAAAACCAATTATATGATGCTTTGCGGCGACCAGGAATGTCGGTTCAACGCGCCGGCACAGATGTCTTGGTTATTTTGGTGCGTGATGCAATTATGGATTTGAACGCACCGGAAATATCTTCTGTTGGGGACGATAATTTGAAAACTATCGCCAAGATATTAAAGCAATATGATGCAACATTTATTGAAATTGCGGGATATACAGATTCTATGCGCGACGCGAACGCGGCGCGGGCGCTGTCTACAGATATGGCGGAACGTGTCGCGGTCTATTTTGCGCGCACAGGATTAAAGTCTTCGCGTATGTTTATTGTTGGTCGCGGGGCGGCACGTCCAATCGCTGGACAAGATGAATGGGGACGCTTAACAAATCGCCGTGTGGAATTAAGAATTTCGCCAGTACGATAATATGCCGATAAGTTTTACTTTTATTTTTTTTATTTAGTTGCTATAGTTAACCTGTTAACAACAAAAACAAAAGGATGGAAAAATGGTAGAAACAAGAAAAACCGACAAAAATATCACAAAAAAATATACAAGATATGGCATTATCGCGGCGATTGTAATTGCGATTGCAATTATTGGTGTATTCGTGATTCGTGGTGTATCTGGGGAACGCACGATTAGCGCAGATGATGCAATCAGCGAAGTTTCCACAAATGCGGTAAACGGTGCTGATTTGCGTATTGCGGTTGTTCGCATGGACGCAATTCAATCTGATGCCAAGGCATTACAAGATTTGCGCAAACAGAAAGAAAACTATGAAAACAAACTGCGTTCAGAATTAGAAAAACAACAGAAAGATTTAGAAAAAGAAAAGGCAGAAATTGAAAAATCGCAAGATGTTCTTTCGCGTGAAGCACTGCAACGCCGCGTTGTTGAATACCAAGGCAAAGTTGGCAAATTGCAACGCGATTTGACCGAACGCGCACAATCAATTGACGCATCTTTTCAGCGCGCTTTGGCACAAATTCAAGAAAAGCACTTGGACCCGATTGTAGAGGCAATTATCGCGAAAAAGAATCTGTCATTGGTTATAGATGGTCGTTTCGCACGCACAGGGGCGAATGTAGAAAACCTGGATATTACGGACGATGTTATAAACTCTTTGAACAAAAAAGTTTCATCGGTCAAAATGGAAACCCCAAAAGGATTTTAGTTGTTAGTGATTAGTGGATAGTGTTAGTGGTTAGTAAAACGGTGGCATTCGCCACCGTTTTTTTGTATTCCAGATACCAGTCATCCCGGCGAAGGCCGGGACCCAGTTTACGGCAACGCCGTAAACTTGCCCCGCCGGGGATTTGTCACCGCATGGCGGTGGCAAACATTTACTGTCTGCGACGCAGGTGCTCACTTCGTTCGCACTGGATCCCGCACTTCTGCGGGATGACGGCTCTCTGGAATACTTTCCACTAACACTAACCACTACTACTTTGGCAATGGCATGCCGGCAGTGGCATCCGACATAACATCATCTATTAATTTATCTGCCTTGGCCTTGGCATCGCGCATCGCGTTCAAAACTGCATCTTCAACCGCAGATACGCCTTCATTCAACAATTTAGGATTTATCGTCACAGAAATAATGTCATATTTACCCGACATATCAATTATGCACGCACCGCCTGATGCCAACCCCTTGACACGCATAGATTCTAATCTTTCTTGGGCATCTGCGACCTTGGACTGTAATTCAGACGCCTGAGCCATCAATGATTCCATATCCATATTTTACTCCTTATTTTTCATGTATTAACATCATTTGAACCGCCCGTTGTGGGACACCAAATTTAATCGCCACACTTGGTTTCAATTTTAACTCCGAAATATGATTGTTGGCATTGCAAATCACCTGAGATTTATCAGACGACTGATTAAAACAATCCGCCCACACATAACGTTCTACACGTCTGCCCTTTGATCCAACAACCAATTGAAATACTTGAAACTCGTATTTTCCGTTTGCTTCTAAAAACTTTATCTTCATAAGCAAATTTTCAGAAAGACGATGTTTATACACAGGTATCTCATAAATTGGGCAATCTAAATAGGTTGCCCAATCTAAATCTGTCCAATTTAGTCTGGGGCTTAACATAACCAGACCTGTTGATGTTGTCATAAAGAACCTTTATTTCTTTGTTTCGGTTCCGGTCTTTTGGTCTATACCAACCATGGACATCCGTGTTTTGCCGCGTTTATCTGGTCCCAAATATCTTACATAAACTTTGTCACCTTCTTTAAATCCGGCATCTTCAATTTTAGCCAAACGTTTGCCCGTGATTTCAGAAATATGAACCATTGCTTCAAATCCATTCATAATTTTTACAAACAAACCGAAATCTTTCATACCAGAAACAACACCCGGGTATATTTCACCAATTTCTGGTTCCGCAACAATTTCTTTGATACGCGCAATCGCCGCATCTGCGTCTTCGCGTGTCACCGCCAAAATTTTCACCGTACCATCATCTTCCAAATCAATGGTTGTATTCGTGTCGCGGGTTAATGCCTGAATTACAACGCCACCCTTGCCTATTACTTCACGAACTTTGTCCGGATTAATTTTTATAGTGTACATTTGCGGCGCGTATTCAGATACATGTGCACGCGGTTTTGAAATCGCCTTGGTTATTTTGCCCAAGATGTGCATACGCCCATCTTTGGCCTGCGCCAACGCCTTTTCCATAATTTCAAATGTGATAGATGTAATTTTGATATCCATCTGAAGTGCGGTTATACCTTGGTCGGTTCCTGTCACCTTAAAGTCCATATCCCCAAGGTGGTCTTCATCACCCAAAATGTCGGTCAAAATTGCATAATCATCACCTTCTTTGATAAGTCCCATCGCAATACCCGCAACCGGACGTTTCATCGGCACACCACCATCCATCAATGCCAATGTCGCACCGCATGTTGTCGCCATAGAAGATGACCCATTAGATTCCAAAATATCCGAACACACACGAATTACATAGTCAAATTCGCTGCGTGGTGGAATCATCGGGTGAACCGCACGCCATGCCAAATTTCCATGACCAATTTCACGACGCCCCGGCGCCTTTAATCCCTTGGCTTCACCAACAGAAAATCCCGGGAAATTGTAATTCAATATAAAATCACGTTCTTCGTCACCATCCAAAGATTCTAATGGCAACGCATCTTTGCCACCGCCCAGTGTCAAAGAAACCAAAGCCTGGGTTTCACCACGCGTAAACAGCGCAGAACCATGTGCACGCGGCAAAACACCCAATTCAATTTCAATCGGACGAACGGTTTTCATATCGCGACCATCAATACGCGGTTTGCCCGCCAAAATATTTGAACGCATAATACGCGCAGTTATATTTTCAACAATTTCATCCGCAAAAGATTCCAATGTAGATGTCGCAACATTTGTATCTGGGAACATTTCTGGAATCAATGTTTTGGCAGATGCGTGAATTTCTGCCAATTTTTCCAAACGTTTCAGTTTTTCTTTGATACCCAATGCAGATTCAATGTCGCCGGCGAATTCTTCAAAACGTTTTTCCATTGCGATATATTCTGGTGTCTTTTCTGGCACAGCCCAACGTTCTTTGCCTGCAGTTTCCACCAATTCATTTATCGCACCAATTACCACCTGTTGTGCGTCAAATCCGAACTTTACCGCACCCAATGTGGTTTTTTCATCCAATTCGCCAATTTCAGATTCAACCATCAAAACACCGTCTTTGGTTGCCGCAACGACCAAGTCCATTTCAGAATTTTCAACATCTTTCTTAGACGGGTTCAATACATATTTACCATTCATATATCCAACACGCGCCGCACCAATTGGACCCGCAAACGGGACACCAGATAACGCCAACGCCGCAGATGATGCAATCATTGCCAAAATATCGGGTTGATTCTTGCGATCATATGAAAACACCTGGGCAATGACTTGCACTTTGTTTTTGAATGTTTCTGGGAACAATGGACGGATTGGGCGGTCAATAAGACGCGCAATCAATGTTTCACCCATAGATGCCTTGCCTTCGCGTCTGTCGCGGGAACCCGGAATGCGACCCGCAGATGCAAATTTTTCTTGGTAATCAACCGTCAAAGGAAAGAAATCTTGACCTTCTACCGCGGTTTTTTCGGCACATACAGTCGCCAAAACCATTGTGCCACCCATTGTCGCCAAAACGGAACCGTTCGCCTGTTTCGCCAAACGCCCGGTTTCCAATCTTAATGTTTCATCACCATATTTTACTTCAACCGTCACAGGGTTGTTCAAATGGGCAGATTCGCCCTTTTTATTTATTAAACCAAACAACATATTTTCCTCCGTTTCTATTGGTTTTATTTAACATTCCACGCGAAGAAAAATTATTCGTTATTGCGTTCTGAGCATCATAAAACAAACGCAAAAATGAACAATTTCTTCCGCGCCGATGTGATTATACTTTCATATTTGCCTGTTTGCAAATATTTTTAAATAAAAAGACCGGCGAAACCGCCGGTCATTATACATCCAGGCAAATTATTTACGCAGACCCAATTTTTTAATCAGTTCTTCATATTCACCCACATTGCGTTTTTTAATATACGCCAGCAATTTTTTACGACGATTGACCATTAATTGCAGACCACGTTTTGAATGTTCGTCTTTATGGTTCTTCTTCATGTGTTCGGTCAGATTACGAATACGTTCCGTTAAAACCGCAACCTGAGATTCCACAGAACCACCGTTGTCGTGTTCACTGGATTTAAACGCATTGATAATTTCCGTTTTTTTTGTCTTTGTTATGGACATTATATTTTCCTTTGTTTTTAAATTGTTCTTTTTGGTTTCATCAGTCCATCTGTAATCTGCCCTATTCCAACGAATTTATCATTTGAATAAACGCGACACAGACCGTTTGAACCATCCACTTTGATAAAGCCGCCATTGCAATAAAGTTTGACCGCCTTGTCATCCAGACTTTGAACCGGAATGTCCCCCAGTCCAAAATCCACCGGTGCCAGGTATTTACCGACATCGCCCCCATTATTAAACACTTTTTCCAAAAAATCAAGTGATACCGCGTTTTCTAGTTTAAAACCACTGGTCTGGGTGCGGCGAATCATATCAACTGTCGCAAATGTGCCACACGCATGGGCAATGTCACGAACAACACTGCGAACATATGTGCCGGGCGCGCACCGCATACGAAAATTCCAAGAATCACCCGAAATTCCGGTCAATTCCAATTCATAAATTTCAACATTACGCGGTGGAATTTCCACATCATTGCCGCCCCGTGCCAATTCATACGCGCGGTGTCCATTAATGTGAACCGCACTGTATTTTGGTGGAACCTGGCTAATGCGACCAATAAATTTTGGTATAATCGCACGCACCACCGATTCGGACGGAATCACATCAGAACGCATTGTTTCGGTGCCTGTAATATCCAATGTGTCTGTTTCAAATCCAAACCGCGCAGAAAAAAGATATTCCTTTGTCCGGTCACAGAATTCTTCTATAAAAGGCACCATTTTTGTTGCACGCCCAATCGCCACAGGCAATACCCCCGATGCCATTGGATCCAATGTACCAATATGTCCGTTCTTTTTTGCACCAAAAATGCGTGCTGCACGAACCGCCGCACTTTTAGAATAAAGACCCGATGGTTTATCAAGAATAATCCAACCGTCCATTTATAAATCCATTATCCAAACAAAGACAACTGTTTCTTGCCCGCCGTGGGCGATTCTACACATGGCGCAACCGATGTTTTTTGGGGTGTGTTATCTGCTGTTGCTGTATCGGTCTGACATGGTGCACCTTCCAATTTCGCCAATACAGATTCTGCGCGTGCAACAACCGAATCCGGCATTCCCGCCATTTTTGCAACATGAATACCATATGAACGATTTGCAATTCCCGGCACAATACGGTGCATAAAGACAATTTCATTGTTGTGTTCACGTACATCTATGGTTAAACACGCAACGCGCCCAAGGTTTCCGCCCTGCCCCAGCGCAAGACGTGTTAATTCATGATAATGTGTTGCAAACAATGTCCGCGCACCCAATTCGTTCAGGTATTCCAGTACCGCATCCGCAATCGCTATGCCGTCGTATGTTGCCGTCCCACGCCCGATTTCATCAAATATTATAAATGAACGCGATGTGGCACGGCGTAATATGTTGGCGGTCTCGCTCATTTCAACCATGAATGTAGATTGCCCCGCCGCAAGATTATCAGATGCACCGACACGACTAAATAACTGGTCACAGATTCCAATTTCTGCACGCGACGCCGGAACAAATGAACCCATATGCGCCAATACAACCAATAACGCATTCTGACGTAAATATGTAGATTTACCCGCCATATTTGGTCCTGTTAGCAACGCGATTGGCGAATCATTCAAATTACAATCATTTTTTACAAAATTATCGCCGGAAGACCGCAGTACATATTCAATAACCGGATGACGCCCACCAACGACATTGAATTCCGTGCCTTTTGTCATGTTTGGACACACCCAATCCCAATTCAGTGCACATGTTGCCATACCGCACCATACATCCAAATCTGCGATTAAATCCGCCGCCGCCAATAAATCATCGGATACGCCACGAATTTTATCAATCAATGAATCTATGATTGTTTCTTCTATTGCCGCGGCTTTATCTGATGCAGAACGAATGTCGTTATCTAACTGAATCAATTTTTCGGTTGTAAAGCGCATATTTCCCGACATTGTTTGGCGATGTATGAACCCAGAATCCGGACGCATCATATCAGTGGCACGCGCAGACGGCACTTCTATAAAATACCCTAACATATTATTGAATTTGATTTTAAGGTTATGTATGCCTGTTTGTGCGACATATTCTGCCTGAGCCGCGGCAACCGCTTCTTTACCACCGTGTGACAATGCGCGCATATTATCCAAACCAATATCAAACCCGTCACGAATCACCCCACCATCACGGAAAAAAGTTGGTAATTCATCCGCCATCGCAGATTTTAATTCCACCGCCAATTCATCATGTGTGCGAATGCGTTCCATACGCATCGCCAATTCGGGATTAAGACGCGATGATATTAATTTTATATTTGGCAAACACGCCAAAAATTCCGTCACAGACCGCATATCACGCGGCGTTCCGCGTCCAGACAACAGACGCGCCAACGCGCGCCCCACATCCGGAACCCGACCCAAAGCATCCGCAACCATGGTGCGAATATCAGAATTTAAAACCATATAGGAAATATTTGCCTGACGATTTTTTATTTCACAAATATCGCCGCTTAAATTCCGTAAATAAGAACGCAATTTGCGCGCGCCCGCCGCCGTTTTTGTGTTATCAATAACATCCAACAAACACCGACCACCTTCGTTTAAAGGCGCATCTATTTCCAAACTTTTCCATGTTGCAGAATCAATCAATAACTGCGCACCAGATTTGAATGCGTATGGCGCGCGAAAAGTTAACGCCGCACCACGTTGAGTATTAAACAAATATCCCGCCAACAACGCCACCGCAGAATTAGGATTTTGAATCACATTTCCAAAAACGTTTGATATTATCGTATCAATATCACTGCGGCGATATATTTTTTCAAACACAGGGGTTGTTTTAAACATATCACGAATCTGTAATACAGTTTCATTTTCTGCGTCAACCGATGGATAAATAATCTCGGCTGGGTCGGTACGAACCAAATCATCAATAACATCATCTGATTGACCAACAAAGAATTCTCCGGTTGATATATCGCATCCCGCCACATCAAAAGAATTTTTTCCCACCCCCACAATCGCCATCAAAAAATTAGAACTTTTGGGTGTTAATAAATTTTCATCTGTTAATGTCCCAGGCGTCAAAACACGCACAATTTTGCGTTCAATAAATTTATGTCCGCGTTCTTTGGCCTGAGCCGGGGTTTCCATTTGTTCAACCAATGCCAATTTATACCCCATTTTGACCAATCGCCCAAAATAATTATCAGACGCATGCCATGGAATGCCACACATTGGGATATCTGTTCCATCACCGTCTGTGCCACGCGAAGTCAAAACCAACCCCAACTTTTCACTTATTATGCGCGCATCATCAAAAAAAGATTCAAAAAAATCACCCAAACGAAACATCAACAACGCATCAGGATTTTCTGATTTAAAATCCACATATTGTTGCATTACGGGCGTAAGTTTAGATTTTTCAGACACAGCCAATCCATTATTCATTCGGTGTTGTTGTCACCTTTAAGGTTTCAATTTTTAATTCTGCTTCTTTCAGCAACTGTTCGCAATACGCTTTTAGTTTAATGCCCTGTTCATACGCCGCAACAGAATCTGCCAGTGGTAATTCACCGGATTCCATTTTCTTAACCAATTCTGTCAGTTGTTTATATGCTTCTTCAAAAGTCAATTTTTCAGTATCCATATTAAACCCCTTGTTGCAACCCAAGATACACAATAAAAATTCAATATTCCACAAAAAAATCCGCCATTTGGCGGGTTTATTATTTTACTTTGTTGGTTTTGCCGGCGCAATAACGATAGATTTAGTTCTTTCGTCTGGCTTAGAACGACTTTCCAGTGTTCCGCGTTCGCCAATCAATTCAACAACATGCGCGAACAATCCCGGTACCGCATCACGCCCACGCGCCAAAACCCGGCGATTTCCATGCGTCATAACCGATATCTTAACCTTGTCCCCACCATCCAGAAATTCAAAAACTTTTTTTAATTTGATTTGCAAATCATTTTCTTCAATAAAAGGTTTTATCCAAACCTCTTTCATTTCCATGATTTTTTGTTTCTTTTTTGCCTCAGCCGCGCGTTTTTTCTGTTCATACTTGTATTTGCCAAAATCCATTATTTTGACCACAGGCACAGGCAAATTGGCATTTAATTCCACCAAATCTAATCCCATATCTGCCGCCATCGCCAATGCGTTTGTCGTGGGCATTGTACCCATGTTTTGACCATCATTGCCAATAACCTGAACAGATTTTGCAACTATACGATTGTTTATGCGCGGCCCCATTTCACGGCGATTATCACGATTATTAGAAGTTTTAATTGTATGCTCCTTTGATATTTTATGTGCCAAGTATGAAACATTTTTATACAGTTTTCAACATTTTTTGAACATTTTGTAAAACTGTCCATACTGGCGCTTTGACGGTTGGTTTAAGAATTAAATAATTTGGATGGTAAATCGGGAACACATGGACATCATTCTGAATAATCACATCTGCCCCCAAATTTTTCATTAAATCTGTACCCGCAATTTCTGATGCCGCCAATGTGCCAAGTGTCAATATCACGCGTGGTTCTAATAATTCTATCGCGCGATTCACAAATGGTCGTGCCAAATCCATTTCTGTTCTTGTCGGTGTACGACCACCCGGCGTGCGCCAAAATATTAACGGCAAAATTGAAACCGTTTCGCGCGATTCGCCAATGGCAACCAACATCTTGTCTAACAATTCGCCCGCCGCCCCCGATAAAATGGTTCCAGACGAATCGTCTTCACTGGATGGAATATCCGTGACGATAACAAGTCCGCACGGATTTTTCGCAACAGACGGACAAACAACATTGGTCACGCCGCCACGCAATGGGTGATTAAATTCTGATATCATGCGAATCAGCGCCCCCATTGTTGTTGGGCGCGACGCCATTGCCGTTGCGGTATCTATATCAATCGGGAATGTCGGTGATATCGGCGGCACGACTGATGTGACACGGGTTCGCGCAGGTGTGATGCGCGAAACCATTTCCATAAACCCAACCGATGTTTCTGCCAATTCCCATTTAACACCCGCCAAGACCAAATCTTCTAGGTCTATATTCATTGTTTTTATCTCTTTGTTTGTTTTATCTTGCTTTTTCAAAAATTTTATTATACACTAAACCACGAGCAACAGAAACTCAAGGGAGTATTTTCATGAAAATAAAAAACTTTGCTTTATTGGCTGGTGCGGCTGGGTTACTGGCGGCATGTGGTTCTTCCAAGGTGACTGCCCCGGAAGATATTAACAATCAACGCGTATTCTTTGCTTTTAATTCCGCAGAAATTTCAAATGCGGCGCACGACAACCTGATGGGTCAGGCGTTGTACCTGAAAGAAAACAAAGACGTTAAGGTTCAAATCGCGGGTAATTGCGACGAACGCGGTTCTACTGAATACAACTTGGCGTTGGGCGCACGTCGTGCAAACGCGGCAAAACGCGTATTGGTTGACGAAGGCATCAATGCGAAACGCATTTCCACCATTTCGTATGGTAAAGAACGTCCGTTGGTCAAAGGTACCGGCGAAAACGTTTGGAAATACAATCGTAACGCAACAACGACTGTTAAATAATAAAAAAACGCCCAACCGGGCGTTTTTTTTGTGCCGGCGCTTGCCGGCTTTTTTTATTATTTTTATTCAATACTTTTCCCGGTCTTTTTGACAAAAAAATGCAAAAAAGCCGGGAAATTTTATTTATTTTTTCCGGTAATTTTTTCAACGATTTCATCTAAATGCGCACGGGTGTTAAATGTAATCGTTATAACCCCCGCCCCGCCCCGCCGTTCGGTGATTTTTACACGAGACATCAACGCACGCGCAATCTTTTTTGTTGTCTCTTGAACTGTTTCTTCATTCATGGTTTTATTAATAAACCTGCGGGTTTTATCGGACCGCGCAACATGTTTAACACGTTTTTCTGTATCACTAACCGATAATTTATTATCAATAATCTCGTGCGCCATTTTTTCCGGGTCTTCGGCAACAACAATGGCGCGCGCGTGCGACGCGGAAAGTGCACCCTGCTCTACCATTTTCTTAACAGATACCGGTAACGCATTCAAACGAATCAGATTTCTGATATAACTTTCCGATTTTCCGATAAGGCGCGAAACATCGTCCATCGTATATTTACATTTGTTCATCAGATTCACATACGCGGCAGCCTCTTCTATCGGATTCAGGTTTTCACGCTGAACATTTTCAATAAGTGCAATTTCCATCGCGTTATCATCGCCCAGGTTTTTAATAATCGCCGGAATTTCAGATAATCCCGCCATTTTGCTGGCGCGATAACGCCGTTCACCGGCAACAATTTCGTACATATACGGTCGGCCTTGAACTGTGCGCAACATAATCGGCGTTAAAACACCTTTTTCGCGAATAGATGCCGCCAAATCTTCTAAATCTGCGGGGGTAAAAGTTTTACGCGGCTGGTCTGGATTCACACCAATTTGCGCCAATGGAATTTGACGCACAACCACCCGTTCAGTTCCGGTCAATATAGAGATGTCCGGTGCAACACCAATTTCATTCTGTAAATCGTTCAAATTACGTCCAAGTCCAAATTTTGCCATAATTTATTCCCCTTTTTCTAATTTCTGAACCAATTCCGTTGCGACCCGCAAATAAGCCTGGGCACCGGTTGAATTAAAATCATAAAACAGTGCCGGTTTACCGTGACTTGGTGCCTCTGCAACACGAACATTGCGCGGAATCACCGTTTTAAAAACTTTATCCCCAAATGTCGCACGCACGTTTTCTTCTACTTCGCGTGTCATTCCTGCGCGCCGGTCATACATAGTCAATAACACACCCAAGACATCCAAATTTGGGTTCCATTTTTGCCGCACACCGCGAATATTGTTTACCAAGTGTAAAACACCCTCCAACGAAAAAAATTCACATTGCAACGGTATTATAACATGGTTTGCGGTTGTCAAGGCATTCAATGTCACATAACCCAATGCCGGCGGGCAATCCAGTAATATATAATCATAGTGTTCCATTATTGGACGCAACGCATCACGCAGACGATACTCACGATTCTCAACATCCAACAATTCAACTTCGGCACCAGAAAGCGCCTGGGTTGATGGTAAAATATGCAATCCCGGAACGGCGGTAGACAATATATTTTCCGCCGCCGCGGATACCCCCATCAGAACGCCATAAACACTTTGTGTGTGCGAAGAACGAACAAACCCCAACCCTGTACCAGCATTACCCTGGGAATCTAAATCTATCAACAAAACCCGCTTTTTTATTGCCGCCAACGACGCGCCCAGATTTATCGCGGTTGTTGTTTTTCCAACGCCGCCTTTTTGATTCGCAAATGCAATTATCTCTGTCATCTTTTTCGTCCTTTTATCAAAAAACAGTATAAACCAAACAAATACCGCCGTCAAGTGACAAATATTCAAAAACACAAAAAAACAACTAAAAACAACATATTATAATTTATTTCATATGAAACAAATACAACAAACCAAAAAACACTGTAAAAACAATATATTGCTTCTTATTTCATATGAAATCACCGGTCTTTTTTAATAATTACTATAAACCCATCACCGGTTTTAGATGGTATTAATTTGTAATCAAAGTGATATTTCTGTTTTGCCTCGTCGATTTCTGCCGGTGTTTTTTGACCTTTTAGCAAAAAAAGCCGGCAATTTACACCACGAACATAGTCTAAAATCTTAACCAACGGTGCAAACGCACGTGCGGTCACAACAAAATTACCGGTCTTTTTGCCATTTTTTTTCAAAAAAGCCGGCAAAAAGTTTTCTACACGACCATGATAAATCGTTAAATTTTCCAATTTTAATTCGTCGCGAACAGCATTCAAAAAAGCGACCTTTTTTCCAATTGATTCAATACACGTGACCCGCCAGCCCAATATTGCAAGAACCACCCCCGGAAAGCCGGCACCACTGCCAAAATCTATAATTTCTGTATCATGCGGCAAAACATCCGCCAACTGAGCCGAATCGGCAATGTGTCGGTTTTCTATGTCCCCAAGCGTACTTGGCGCAACAAGGTTTATTTTTTCCGACCATTCACGCAAAATTTCTGCATAACGTTTAAATTTTTCTTTACTATTCATATTATTATTGTAGCATAATTGGGCTTATGATAAAAAGAAAAACTTTATTTTATTTGACAATATGTGCCATTGCCGGTTTGGCGTTGGCACACAGATTAAACACACCGAACGACAAAGTTTTCGGCGACGCGATTAACACAACCAAGTACGGCGCATTTCTTGCGGCACAACATGCAATCTATGTAAACGATTTTGAATCTTTGACTGGTTTTATTGATGAAATCAACGATGTAGAATATGAAAGTGTCAAAAGCACCAAAATATTTGCCCAATTTCTTGGTGGAAAAATTCCAACAGATATGAAGAATTTAGAAAGCGATAAAGATCCGGCATCACGATTAATTTACGATACATATTTAGTAGAAAATGATAAATGGGATGAATTGTACAAACGCCGACACACTGAAAAATCTGCCATATACGCACCTTTGCGTATTTGGTCCGCCATCGCAAAAAATCGCATAACAGAAACATTTAAATACCTAGATTCATTGGATTCAAATCCTTCGTGGAAATTTTTTGTTCGCGGACAGATTTACGCAGAGCAGGGCGATACGGAACGCGCTGCAGATGAATTTGCAAATGTGAAACCGTCATTTATGAATATAAATGATTATTTGTATATAATGTCATTCTATACGGCGCATAACAAGACAGAAGCCGCCAAACAATTACACCACGATTTTTCTTCCACACCCGGCGGAATGTTTATGTCTGATTATGAAAATATCCCCGCATGGGAAAATTACAGCGGAATAAAGGGTGCACTGGCGTTTGATTTAATTCAGAACGTTTCACACACCCAGATTATTATGTATTCAGACCTGGCGATTTTAATGCTGCGGTCTGCGCAAATAATCGGTCCAGATTCAAAAATATTCCAAGAAATGATAGATTACTACACTGGACAATTTATGGCTAATGTAGGTGGAAATTATGAGAAATATTTTAACACTATTGATTCAGACAACCCATATTATTTATTCGCCAAGATGCGTATAGACGAAACGCCCGATGCGGCAAAACATATTTTAAACAAACATCCGCTATTTATTCCCGCGTTAAATAAATTAATTGCGTATCGTACCGCCGCGGGTGACCGACGTGGGGCGCTGCGCATAATAAATCGCGCATTAAAGAACAAGGCATTATCTGATTCTGGGCGTGCATACCTGATTAAACGACGCGCATTAGTGAACCTGTTGTTTGATGATTTGGATGCCGCCCAACGCGATATTCATAGCGCATCAAAAATGATTGATATTGACGATGAAATATTATCAATTCAGGCACGCATATGGGCAGAGCAGGGGCGCGAAATTGAAAACGCATATGATTATGCAATGACATTGGTCAAGAAAAACCCGAATGATGTTGTTGCATGGGATATTGTGGCGGTTGTTGTAGGGGTACGTGAAGGAAACGATGCGGCGTTGGAAATATTGGAAAAAATTGCCGCAAGCGCGACAAAATGTTCGTCTTTGTTTGAACATTTGGGTGATGCATATATGATAAAAGGCGACAAAAAATCTGCGCGCACGGCATACATGCGTGCAATGGAATTATCAACAGATGGGCTTAGCATCGCCCCAAAAATTCAGAAGAAATTAAGAAAAGCGAAATAAAAAACATCCCGATACACCGAATTGTGGGAATGGTTTTATCTTACATTTTTGTCATTCGGCACACCTGTGGTATGACGGGGGGGCTAAACCGCCTTTTCCGCACCGTTGAATGGAACAAAAAGGTACCTTTTTGTTACATCGCGATTTGGTCAAAAATGGGCGAACACAAAAAGCGGTTGCATGCCACGGAATCCGTGGCTTTGCGGGAAAAATAAAAAAAATTAAAAAAAGCGTAAAAAAGGGGTGGACAAAAAGGTACCTTTTTGTTATACTGTAATCATTGGAAATCAAGGGAAAGGGAAGTATCAGATGAGTATCAAACGCATATTTATCGCGATGACCGCAATTTTTGCGGCGTCTGCGGTATTTGCGGATAATTCCAGTGTGA
>CAJOHU010000013.1 GCA_905234465.1 uncultured Alphaproteobacteria bacterium
AAACACGAACGAACAAAAAGGTACCTTTTTGTTATACTTTTAGTATTGGAAATTAAGGGAAAGGGAAATATCAGATGAGTATCAAACGCATATTTATCGTAATATCCGCAATTTTTGCGGTGTCTGCGGTATTTGCGGATAATTCCAGTGTGACCAGCAAGAAGTATGTAGATGACCTTATGTCTGGATACCAGGGTAAATTACCCGGGTCTGGTGCAAATACACTTATGATATATGATGATGAAGACGGCATTGGTGAAAAGTCCATTGAAACAACGCTTGTGTCAAATGCCACTGGTGTGCCGACTGTTGGTGCGGTTAAGACGGGTCTGGACGATGTGCAAGATACGATTACCGGCACCCCGGGTTATGTAATGACCGGCACCGACACCCCCGGTTCGGTTGGCGAAAAACCGATATACAGTACAACAATTCGTGATGAAGATTCACTTGTCACGGCGGAAACAGTGAACATTGGTGTTATTAATGCGGTAAATAGTTCTTTACGGCGTGTGAATGAAAACGGCGAATTAGATAATAACGGTACATTATGGGAAATTGCCGATACTGTTGTAGCGCTTACATTCTTGCCCGCAGGATACACTCAGTTGGAATACATCGCATCAACCAGTGCAAAGCAATATATTGATACAGGGGTCAAGGGTGCCACAGGTGTATCAATGAAAATTGTTGCCCAGGGTACAGGTGATGTGGGTATTGTCACCAGTTTTGATCAAGATTGGACGGGAAGTTATATCGGGGATACCGGTAGCGTCTTTAGGGGTTTTAATACGGTGTCCAGTTTGGGTAAAACAACCATTGAAACATCTTGGGCAACATGCACAGGTGGTAAATTGGGACAGACAGTGACGATAAATGGTGAAACCCAAACAAATTGCTACTATTCCAGGATACCAAGTTATATAGAGATATTTAGGGGCAGCGCGTGGGCTGATGCCGCCAGTTATTGGGTTGGCAGAATATATTCTGCAGAAATTTACCAAGATGGAACACTGGTGCGTAATTTTGTTCCGGCAAAACGTAATTCAGATAATGCAATCGGTTTATACAATTTGGCGGACCCCAATCCAGCAACCGCCTTTTATACAAATGCGAAAACAGATGGGGCAAATTTTGCCGCCGGACCGGTGGTCGGAAATTAAATGTTAGTTGATTATGATAATATCAGTATTTAAACACGGGTGATGACACACTTTTTTTGTGAAAAATCCTTGACAATGCGCGGACTTCGGGTTATAGTAAGGGCGCTTTCCGTGTAAGTTAGGAAAGTGAAAAGCACAAAAACGCCGTAAATCTGGCAGATTTATAATTGCGGATTGCCGTTAAAATAAGTCTGATACGGTGCTTTGTGTAAAAAAAGGACATAAGGAAAAACAAAGAGATTTTGAATGCCAACAGTGAACCAACTGATTCGGAAACCACGTAAAAAAGTCGTCGTGAAATCTACGGCGCCTGATATGATGGAAAATCCGCAAAAGCGTGGTGTTTGCACACGTGTGTATACAACCACACCTAAAAAACCTAATTCTGCGCAACGTAAAGTTGCACGTGTAAAATTGGCCAACGGTCGCGAAGTGACTGCATATATTCCGGGTGAAGGTCATAACCTGCAAGAACACAGTGTCGTTATGATTCGCGGTGGTCGTGTTAAGGACTTGCCCGGTGTGAAATATCACATCATTCGTGGTGTCTTGGATACCAAAGGCGTAGAAAGCAGAAAACAAGGTCGTTCTTTGTATGGTGCAAAGAAGGCAAAATAATTAACATGCGGGCAACCCCGTATGAGTAATCCGGCCGGCCGGGTGAAGAACAAAAAGGAATATAAAATATGTCAAGACGTAAAGCCGCAACAAAACGCGAAATTTTGCCAGATTCCAAATACAACAATCTGGTCGTTGCAAAGTTTATTAATAATGTTATGTGGGATGGCAAAAAAGAAGTTGCCGAAAATATTGTTTATGGCGCAATGGAAAAATTAAAATCTGTTGCAAAAGATGGTGATGAATTGGCGTGCTTTTTGGAAGCGTTGGATGCGTTGAAACCGTCTGTTGAAGTAAAGGGTCGTCGTGTCGGCGGTGCAACATATCAAGTTCCGGTTGAAGTTCGTCCAGATCGTCAGCAAACACTTGCGATTCGTTGGGCAATTATGTTCGCGCGTAAACGCGGTGAACGCAGTATGACTGATCGTGTCTTTGGCGAATTGCGTGATGCATTAAATGGCACTGGTGGCGCGTTCAAAAAGAAAATTGATACTCATAAAATGGCAGAAGCAAATAAAGCGTTTGCTCATTTCCGTTGGTAATATAGAAAGAGAAAAGGAAAGATTATGTCTGTTGGAAAAACCGCACCTTTACATATGTATCGTAACATCGGCATTATGGCGCACATTGATGCCGGTAAAACAACTACATCAGAACGTATTTTGTTCTATACCGGTAAAACATATAAAATCGGTGAAGTGCACGATGGTGCCGCCACTATGGACTGGATGGAACAAGAACAAGAACGTGGTATTACAATTACGTCCGCGGCAACAACATGCTTTTGGCGCGACCATCGTATCAATTTGATTGATACCCCGGGACACGTGGACTTTACAATGGAAGTGGAACGTTCATTGCGTGTGTTGGACGGTGCGGTTGCGGTGTTTGAATCCGTGTCTGGTGTTCAACCACAATCTGAAACCGTTTGGCGCCAAGCAGACCGTTATAATGTTCCGCGTATTTGCTTCGTGAACAAAATGGACCGTGTTGGTGCAAATTTCTTCCGCTGTGTTGAAATGTTCCGTGAACGTTTGGGCGCAAATCCGGTTGTTTTGAATTTCCCAATTGGTGCCGAAGCGGACTTTAAGGGCGTTGTCGATGTTTTGGAAATGAAGGGCTTGATTTGGGAAGATGAAATGGGTTCCCACCCGATTACTATTGAAATCCCAGAAGAATTGAAGGCAAAAGCCGAAGAATTACACAATAAATTGATTGAAGAAGTTGTGACACTGGATGATGCCGTTATGGAAGAATACATGGAAGGCAAAATCCCAGACCACGACACAATCAAGAAATTGTTGCGCAAGGGCGTTATCGGTCAGAATTTTGTTTTGGTGACATGTGGGTCTTCGTTTAAAAACAAAGGTATTCAACCGTTGTTGGATGCAATTGTTGATTATTTGCCGTCCCCGTTGGATGTTCCGGCAATTAAGGGGACCAAGATGGACCGCGAAACCGCGGCAGAACGTCATCCGGATCCAAAAGAACCATTCAGCGCGTTGGCATTTAAGGTCGCAAATGACCCGTTCGTTGGTAATTTGATGTTTATTCGTATCTATTCGGGTAAATTGACATCGGGTTCATACATATATAATTCTACGCGCGACAAACGCGAACGCGTGGGACGTATGTTGTTGATGCATTCCAATCAACGTGAAGAAATTAAAGAAGCATCCGCCGGTGATATTATCACATTGGTTGGTATGAAAGAAACAATCACAGGTGATACATTGTGTGATGAAAATAATCCGATTATTTTGGAAAACATTCATGTTCCAGAACCGGTTATTTCTATCGCGGTTGAACCAAAGACCAAGGCCGACATTGAAAAAATGTCGTTGGGTTTACAGGCATTGGCCAAAGAAGACCCGTCTTTCCGTGTATCGGTTGATGAAGAATCTGGTCAGACCATTTTGGCGGGTGTCGGTGAATTGCACTTGGAAATTTTGGTTGACAGATTATTGCGCGAATTTAAGGTTGATGTGAATGTCGGTGAACCGCGTATTGCATATCGCGAAACATTCCGTAAACCCGTCACTGAAGAATATACACATAAAAAACAGTCTGGTGGTTCGGGTCAGTATGCCCAGGTGAAAATTGAATTTGAACCGTTGGAACCGGGCAAAGGATATGAATTTGAAAACAAGATTGTCGGTGGTGCAATTCCAAAAGAATACATCCCGGGTGTAGAAAAAGGTTTAAAGATAGCCCAACAGACGGGTGTTCTGATTGGCTATCCAACTGTGGATTTCAAAGCAACATTGGTTGATGGTAAATATCATGAAGTTGACTCTAATGTGTTGTGCTTTGAAATTGCGGCGCGCGCCTGCTTCCGCGAAGCAATGAAAAAGGCGTCGCCAAAATTGTTGGAACCGATTATGAAACTTTCGGTGACCACACCGGAAGAATACGTCGGTGACATTATTGGCGATTTGAACAGTCGTCGTGGACAAATCAATGGTATTGAAACTCAATTTGGCAACCAAGTTATTTCTGCCTTTGTCCCGTTGGCGAATCTGTTCGGGTATGTCAAAACACTGCGTTCTTTGTCCCAAGGGCGTGCAAATCCGTATATGGAATTGTCGCACTATGACGAAGTGCCGCAAAATGTCGCAGATGAGGTTATCAAAAAGCTGACAAAATAAAAAAAAGATTGAGATTTCTGATTTTAGGTGTATTATCTGATGTCGGGAATCAAACAAAAACAGTAAATTAACAAACCAAAGCCCAAGGAGAAAACCATGGCAAAAGAAAAATATGTAAGAACCAAGCCGCATGTCAATATCGGTACTATTGGTCACGTTGACCACGGTAAAACAACATTGACCGCTGCTATTGTTCATTACTATGGCGTCGGTGCAGACGCACAGAAAGGTGTTGATCAAATTGATAATGCACCAGAAGAAAAAGCACGTGGTATAACAATTAATACTGCGCACGTTGAATATGAAACAGCCAATCGTCACTATGCACACGTTGATTGCCCGGGACACGCGGACTATGTTAAAAACATGATTACCGGTGCCGCCCAGATGGATGGTGCGATCTTGGTCGTTGCGGCAACTGATGGTCCAATGCCTCAGACACGTGAACACATCTTGTTGGCGCGTCAGGTCGGTATTCCAAAAATCGTTGTTTATTTGAACAAATGTGATTTGGCAAATGATCCTGAATTGTTGGAATTGGTTGAAATGGAAATCCGTGAATTGTTGTCTGCAAATGACTTTGACGGTGAAAATGTGCCAATCATCCGTGGTTCCGCGATTTCCGCATTGGAAGAAAAGAACGATGGTTTCGGTAAAGAATCTATTGATGCGTTGTTAAAGGCGTGCGATGAATATATCCCAATGCCAGAACGTCCGGTTGATAAACCATTCTTGATGCCGATTGAAGACGTGTTCAGCATCACAGGTCGTGGTACCGTTGTCACAGGTCGTGTGGAAGCCGGTGTTATCAAAGTCGGTGATGAATGCGAAATCGTTGGTTTGAAACCAACACAGAAAACAACTGTGACCGGTGTTGAAATGTTCCGCAAATTGTTGGATCAAGGTGAAGCCGGTGATAACGTTGGTTTGTTGTTGCGTGGAACCAAGAAAGAAGAAGTTGAACGTGGTCAGATTATCTGCAAACCGGGTTCTATTACCCCACACACAGATTTTGAAGCAGAAGTCTATATCTTGACCAAAGAAGAAGGCGGACGTCACACAGCGTTCTTTAGCAACTATCGTCCTCAGTTCTTCTTTAGCACAACAGACGTAACAGGTACTATCACTTTGCCGGCAGACAAAGAAATGGTCTTGCCGGGCGATAACGTTCGTATCAATGTTGCATTAATTGCACCTATTGCTATGGACGAAGGTCGTCGCTTTGCTATCCGCGAAGGCGGACGCACAGTCGGCGCAGGTGTCGTATCTAAGATTATTAAATAACAAACATGTTTGTTGGTCGCCCGCGGGAAACCGTTGGGCGACCAACAAGTGTGATACAAAAGACAAAATAAAAGGGAACAAGCAAAATGGTACCAGCATCAAAAATTCGCATCAAATTGACGGCTTTTGACCACAGAATTTTGGTGGAATCAGTGGAGGAGATTGTCAAAACTGCAAAGCGCACCGGCGCAGATGTCGTTGGGCCTGTTCGCTTGCCGACATTGGTTCAGAAATTTACAGTCAACCGTTCGCCGCACGTTGATAAAAAATCGCGTGAGCAATTTGAAATTCGCAACCACAAAGCGGTTGTGGATATTGTAAACCCAACCCCTCAGACAGTTGATGCACTGATGAAGTTGGATTTGGCATCTGGCGTTGATGTAAAAATTAAATTGTAAAAGGGCTTGTTAGCGTTAGTTTGTCGTTGACTTTTGAAAACGATGTTCTAACCTCTGACATAAAAAAAGGCAAAAAGAAATGAAACGTAGCGGATTGATTACAACAAAAATGGGAATGACGCGTCTGTATGACGATGCAGGCGAAGCACATGCGGTGACGGTTTTATCTGTTGGCGATTGCGCAGTTATTGGAAATCGTACAATGGATAAGAATGGTTATGTTGCAAATGTACTTGGCATTCGTGAAGCCAAGGCGAAACATGTCGCAAAGCCTCAGGCGGTTGCGGCGGAAAAAGCGGGTGTTAAACCGTATCGTAAAATTGTAGAATTTCGTGTCTCTGACGATTGTATTATTCCGGTTGGAACACCGATGGCGGCGTCTCATTTCATAGCTGGTCAATTTATTGATGTCCAGGCGACAAGTAAAGGTAAAGGTTTCCAAGGTGCGATGAAACGTCACAACTTTGGTGGTAAGGAAGCAACCCATGGTGTGTTAAAAGCGCATCGTTCTTTGGGTGGTACAGGTATGCGTGAATGGCCGGGTCGTGTTCTGAAAGGTAAAAAAATGTCTGGTCAGATGGGTAATGAAACCGTCACAGTCCAAAATTTGAAAGTTTTTGGTGTGGACGAAGGTGAAAACTTGATTTTTGTAGAAGGCGCCGTTCCGGGGTGTAATGGAACATTCGTCTTGGTCACAGACGCGGTTAAAAAAGAACACAAAGATTTACCTGTTCCGACATCGGTAAAACAAGAACCAACAGAAACCAAATCTGAATCTGTTGCAGAAGTTGCAGAATAGGTTTTGAAAATTAAGGTGAAACACTATGCAAGTAAATGTTATAAATTTTGATGGCAAAGCGGTCGGCAAGATTGATTTGCAAGATTCTATTTTTGGTTTGGATGCACGCGCAGATATTCTGCACCGTGTTGTCACATGGCAACGTGCCAAGGCACGCGCCGGTACACATGCGGTGAAAACTGTTTCTGATGTCGCAGGCAGCGGTAAAAAGGCGTTTAAGCAAAAGAAAACAGGTAACGCGCGTCAAGGTGAACGTTATAATGTCCATATGCGTGGCGGTGGCGTTGTTCATGGACCGGTTGTTCGCGATCACAGCATTGATTTGCCCAAAAAGATTCGCAGCCTGGGTTTGAAAATGGCGTTGTCGTCTAAACTGAAAGAAAACAGCCTGATTGTTGTTGATTCTGAAAAAATGTCTGCGGCAAAAACCGGGGCATTTGCAAAGCAACTGAAAAAGTTGGACATTGCGTCTGCATTGTTTGTTGCGTCAGACAATATGGATGAAAATTTCAAGAAATCTGCGGCGAACATAGTTAATGTTGACGTTTTGCCAACAGTTGGTTTGAATGTTTTGGATATCTTGAAACACGAAAAATTGGTTTTGACCGCAGATGCAGTCAAGGCAATAGAGGCACGCCTGGCGGCGTAATATCGGTCGGTTTTAATAAAAGGTTACAGATATGGCAGAAAAAAAAGTTAAAGCAGAAAAGAAACCAGTTGTGACAGCCGATGTTTATGATGTGCTGCGCCGTCCAATCGTTTCTGAAAAGGCGGTAAAGTTATCTGAGGCTAACTCGGTTGCTTTTGAAATTGATGCACGTGCAACAAAATCTGATGTTGTGCGCGCAATCCAGGCAATATACAATGTAAAACCAACCAAGGTTAATATTGTTGTTGTCAAAGGTAAAGTCAAACAGTTTCGTGGTCGTGGTACGGGGACTCAGCGCACTGTTAAAAAGGCGTATGTTTCGTTGCCGGCGGATGCGAAATTGGATTTGGCGACAAATATATAAATTAATTTCCCCGGCAGAGAATCCGTATTTTATGGACGTTAGTGTCGGGGTGAAAAAAGGATAGAAGAAATGGCATTGAAAAGTTATAAACCAACAACCGCAGGAACCCGTGGTTTGGTTTTGATTGATCATAGTGAACTGCATCGCGGCGCACCTGAAAAAGCGCTTACGGTGGGTTTGAAATCTAAAGGTGGCCGTAATAATTTCGGTCATGTCACTGTTCCACACCAAGGTGGTGGGCATAAACGCAAATATCGTTTGATTGATTTCAAACGCAAAAAATTTGATATGCCGGCAACAGTTGTTCGTTTGGAATACGATCCGAATCGTACTGCATTTATCGCGCTGATTGAATACAAAGACGGTATGCGTTCATATATTTTGGCGCCACGTGATTTAAAGGCAGGCGATATTGTTGTATCTGGGGCGCATCAAGATATTAAGCCGGGTAATGCGATGCCGTTGAAAAATATGCCGATTGGTACGATTGTGCATAACGTAGAATTGAAACCGGGCGCCGGTGGTCAATTGGCACGCAGTGCAGGTTGTTATGCTCAATTGATGGGTAAAGACGGTGTCTATGCCCAGATAAAAATGAACAGCGGAGAGTTGCGCAAGGTTCATTCTGATTGCTTTGCAACAGTTGGTGCGGTTTCTAACCAAGACCAACGCAATGTTAATTTAGGCAAGGCAGGTCGCGCGCGTTGGTTGGGCATTCGTCCGTCTACACGCGGTATGGCACAGAACCCGGTTGATCACCCAATGGGTGGTGGTAATGGCCATTCTAAGGGACATGAACCGGTGTCTCGTACAGGTATCCCGGCCAAGGGATATCGTACCCGCAGAAATAAACGTACAGCCAAAATGATTATTCGTAGCAGACATTTGGCAAAGAAAAAATAAAATAGGTTAGGAGTTATAAATGTCTCGTTCAGTTTGGAAAGGTCCGTATGTTCATCCTTCTATCTTGAAAAAGGTAGCGGTGGCAAACGAAAAAAATGATCATAAACCAATTAAAACTTGGTCCAGGGGCAGCACGATTGTCCCGCCAATGGTTGGGTTGACGTTTGAAGTGCACAATGGTAATAAATTTATTCCTGTGTCAATCGTGGAAGATATGGTTGGACATAAATTGGGTGAATTTGCGCCAACTCGTACTTTCAAGGGTCATGCAGCGAATAAAAAGGCGGCGGCAGCCAAATAATCAAAAGGTGTAGATTATGACAAGATATGGAATAAAAGATAATCAAGTTCGGGCGTTCAATAAAATGATACGCGTCAGCCACCAGAAATTAAATTTGGTATGTGCCATGGTTCGTGGTTTGCCGGTTGACCGTGCGGTTGATGTGTTAAAGTTTTCTAAGAAACGTGTCGCAGGTGAAGTTTTGAAGACTTTGTTGTCTGCGATTGCGAATGCAGAACACAATAAAAAATTGCCGGTTGAAACTTTGTTCGTCAAAGAAATATGGTGTGGCAAAGCGTTGACAATGAAACGCATCATGCCGGGACCACGCGGCAGCGCACGTCCAATTCTGAAACCTTTTTCTAATTTGACAATCGTTTTGGAATCTGGGGCGGCACCAGCAAAGAAAACTAAAAAAGAACCAAAGAAAGAAACAAAAACAGAAAAATAAAAGAACCGTGTCGGATGGTATGGGGTTTCCCGGAATAAAACCGTTTGGTTTCAAGAACATCCACACAAAACAGTAAGGAAAAAAAATGGGACAAAAAGTATCGCCAATCGCACAGCGTTTGTCTATCAACAAAATCCCGGATTCTCGTTGGATTGTTGATAAAAAGCACTATGCAGAATGCTTGGCAGAAGATAATACGATTCGTAAGTTTATTGAAAAGAAACTGAAAAAAGCGGGTGTGGCAAAGATTGTTATTGACCGTATCGCAAAAAAAGTTATTGTTACGGTTCATACATCACGTCCGGGTATGATTATCGGTAAAAATGGTGCAGATATAGAAGCACTGCGTAACGATATCAAAAAATTGGTTAAAAATGACCAAGTCGTTGTCAATATCTATGAAGTTCGCCGTCCGGATTTGAATGCCCAGTTGGTTGCCCAAGGTATTGCACAGCAAATTGAAGGTCGTGTGTCTTATAAACGCGCAATGAAAAAGGCGATACAAAATGCACAAAAAGCGGGCGCCCAGGGTGTCAAAATTATGTGCAGTGGTCGTTTGAATGGTGCAGAAATTGCACGCAGTGAACAGATTCGTGAAGGTCGTATACCTTTGCATACATTGCGCGCAGACATAGACTATGCCGCGGTTCAGGCAAAGACCACATACGGTGTCGTTGGGGTTAAGGTTTGGATTTATACAGGCGATGTCGTGAACAAAGAGAAGTTGGCGTCAGAAATGGCTAGACCCACGGAATACGCCGGCACAAGCGACAAAAGAACAAAATAATTCTAAGAAGTTGAGGTTTGTATCATGTTAATGCCAAATAAGACAAAATTTCGCAAACAGCACAAGGGTCGCATCCATGGCGTTGCCAAGGGTGGCAGTGAATTAGCGTTCGGTTCGTTTGGGCTTAAGGCTATGTCGCCTGAACGTATTACCGCGCGCCAGATTGAGGCCGCACGTCGCGCAATCACACGTCGTATGAGACGTATGGGTAAATTGTGGATTCGTGTGTTCCCAGATGTTCCAGTGACCGCGAAACCTGCCCAGGTTCGTATGGGTAAGGGTAAAGGTGCTGTGGAATACTGGATTTGCCGTGTTAAACCAGGTCGTATAATTTTTGAATTGGACGGTGTAAAATCAGATGTCGCCATGGAAGCGTTCGCATTGGCGGCGGCTAAATTGCCGGTCAAGACAAAAGTTGTTGAACGTAAAGTTAACTAATTCGTGTAAGGTGGCAGATATGGCGGAAAAGAAAACAGAATCTTTGAAACAAGAAGAATTGCAAAGCAAATTGGTTGATTTGAAAAAAGATCAAATGAATCAACGCTTTCAACATGCGGCGGGTCAATTACCAAAAACTCATGTTTTGCGTAAAACTCGTCGTGAAATTGCACGCGTGAAAACAAAATTGAACGCGGCAAAATAAAATTACCGATTTTGGTTGAGATTTCCAAAATTTTGGTTATCATATACCAGGTTGGGCAAATGTAAACAAGAATAGTATATAAGGAATAAGGTTATGCCAAGACGTATACTGCAAGGGACAATTAGAAGTGCCGCTAATGATAAAACGGTTGTCGTAGAAGTTGAACGCCGTTTTCGTCATCCGCTGTACGGAAAATTTGTTAAGCAGAACAAAAAGTACAAGGCGCACGATGAAGAAAACAAATATAAAGTTGGCGACATCGTTGCGATTGAAGAACATCGTCCGATATCCAAAACAAAATCTTGGGTTGTCAAGGGTTTGGTTGGGGTATCCAAAGATAACGATGTGGAAGTAGTGGACTAAAAAAAATCAACCCAGGGGCTTTTGAGGGGGTATCGGTCTTTGTGACGGGTGTCTCAGTCGGGTCCCATAACAAAGCGGTGGGGAAATGCCCCATTCGCAGGATGAGGATAAGGTTATGATTCAAAATGAAACAGTTATGACGGTTGCAGATAACAGTGGTGCGCGTAAAGCAATGTGCATCAAGGTTTTGGGTGGTTCACACCGCCGCTATGCCACCGTTGGTGATAAAATTGTCGTTGCCATTAAAGAAGCTATTCCGCGTGGTAAGGTTCAAAAAGGAACAGTGCAACGTGCTATTATCGTTCGTACAAAGTTCCCAATTAAACGTCCAGATGGTTCAATAATCCGTTTTGATGACAATGCGGTTGTTTTGATAAACAAAAATAATTTTGAACCAATTGGTACACGTATCTTTGGACCGATTGCGCGTGAAGTGCGTCGTAAATATGATGTGCAAAAGATTGTGTCTTTGGCACCGGAAGTATTATAACAACAGTAAAGGCGTGTAAAATGAAAATTAAAAAAGGCGATGAAGTCATAGTTATTGCGGGAAAATATAAAGGCGTAAAAGGCGCCGTGATTGAGGCGCGCCCGACAGAATCACGGGTTGTTGTTGAAGGTGTCAATCGTCATAAATGGCATATTAAACCAACCCAAAATGAAGCGGGTCACATCGTTGATCGCGAAGCCCCGATTCATGTTTCAAACGTTGCGTTGGTTGACCCAAAAACCAAAAAACCAACACGCGTTGGGTACAAGGTGGAAAAAGGTAAAAAGGTTCGCGTTGCCAAAAAATCTGGCACGGAATTATAAAGAACATTCCCGCTGTTACGGGAAATAACGTTAAGGAATAAAAAATGCAAAGCAGATTGCGCGAAATTTATGAAAAAGAAATTGTGCCTGAGTTAGTCAAAGAATTTGGGTACAAGAATGCATTGGCGGTGCCAAAATTGTCCAAAATCGTTTTGAATATGGGCGTTGGTGAAGCTGTTTCTGATAAAAAGAAACTGGACGCGGCGGTGACAGATTTAACAGCGATTGCTGCCCAGAAACCGGTTGTGACACACGCGAAAAAGTCTATCGCAACGTATCGTCTGCGTGAAGGTCAGGCGATTGGTACCAAGGTCACATTGCGTGGTAAACGCATGTATGATTTCTTGGATAAACTGATTACGGTTGCGTTGCCACGTGTTAAGGATTTTCGCGGTTTGTCCAAATCTAAATTTGATGGTCGTGGAAACTATGCTTTTGGTATCAAAGAACATTTGATATTCCCGGAAATTTCCATTGATAAAATTGATTCTATTCGTGGTATGGACATCGTAATTGCCACAACCGCGAAGACAGATGATGAAGCACGCGCATTGCTGACCAAAATCGGCCTGCCGTTGGTATTGAAATAATAAAAGGGACAAAAATGGCTAAATTGGCGTTGATAAATAAACAGAAAAGACGTGAAAAATTGGTTGCCAAGTATGCAAAAAAGCGTGCCGCAATCAAAGAAAAAATGTCTGTGAACGCGACCCCAGAAGAACGCAAGGAAGCGATGCTAAAATTGGCAAAGTTGCCGCGTAATTCTAATCCGACGCGTTTGCACAATCGTTGTTCGGTGACGGGGCGTGCACGCGGATTTTTCCGTATGTTCGGTTTGTGTCGCCAACAGGTTAGAACCCAGGCGTCCGAAGGTAAATTGCCGGGTGTTCGGAAATCTAGTTGGTAAATTAAAACAAACAGTGCCGATTGTGGACAATGCAGTCGGTTAATATAGGAGTAAAAGATGTCATTATCACACCCGATTGGGGATATGGTTGCTCGGATTCGTAACGGTCAAAACGCGGGCAAAGAATTTATTACTGTTCCAAACAGCAAATTGCGTGCCGCAGTTTTGTCTGTGTTAAAGGAAGAAGGCTTTATTGAAGATTTTCGCAAGGAAGAAATTGATGAGCATCGTTCTAATTTAATCGTCACATTGAAATATGTTGGCGGCAATGGTGCGATTCAAGAAATTTCTGTGGTATCAAAACCGGGACGTCGTGTGTATTCGGGGTCTGCCAAAATGCCTAAAGTTTTGAATGGTTTGGGCGTGGCGATTGTTTCAACACCACATGGCGTTATGACAGATCACAAGGCACGTTTGATGAATGTCGGCGGCGAAGTCTTGTGCAAGGTTATATAATAACAATAAGGATGCAGATATGTCTCGTGCAGGAAAATATCCAGTTAAATTAAGCGATGGTGTGGTTGCATCAATCGCAGATGGTAAATTGGTCATCAAAGGACCAAAGGGTGAATTGGCTGTGCCGATGGATACTAAAAATGCTCACTTGGTAGATGTCAAGGTTGAAGATGGTCATGTTTATGTTGCGCCAAAAGACGCCGAAGATAAGGCTTCGCGTGCAATGTGGGGCACAATGACACGCAACATTCGTAATGCAGTAGAAGGTGTCACCCATGGTTTTTCTAAGGCTATGTATATGAAGGGTGTTGGATACAAGGCATCGGTCAGTGGCAAAAAGTTTACTTTGGTGGTCGGTTTTTCGCATGATGTTGTCAAAGAAATTCCAGATGGATTGACCGTGACAATGGGGGATACGCCAACAGAATTCACAATCAGTGGTACAGACAAATGTGCGGTTGGGCTGTTTGCAGACGAAATTCATAAAATCCGCAAAGCAGATCCATACAAAGCCAAAGGTATCTTCTATAAGGGCGAAAAGGTTCGTCGCAAAGAAGGTAAAAAGAAATAATCAATAAAATTTCCGCTGTTACGGGAATTATAAAAAAGGAAAAACAAATGTTGAAACATTTATCTACAGAATCAAGACGCAAATTGGTAACACGTGTTGCGTTAAAAAAGAAAAATCCGGGCAAAATCCGTCTGTCGGTGTTCCGCAGTGGTCGTCATATTGAAATTCAGGCGATTGATGATGTTCATGGTCGTACAATTTGTGCGGCGTCATCTAAGGAAAAAGCATTTAAGGGCAAAGGTTGGAATGTTGCCGGGGCAGAATTGGTTGGTAAAGCGTTCGCAGAACGTGTGGTCGCGGCAAAAATTGCAGATAATTGCTATTTTGACCGTGGGGCTTACCGTTATCATGGTCGCGTCAAAGCACTGTGCGAAGCGATTCGCGCAGGTGGCGTTCGGATATAAAACAACATTATAAGAATTACGGAGATATATAATGGCACGTTTTGATGATAAAAAATTACAGACAGATAATTTGGTAGATAAATTGGTTTCTGTCAACCGCGTTTCTAAAACTGTGAAGGGCGGTAAGAATATGTCTTTCTCGGCTTTGGTCGTTGTTGGGGACAAGGCAGGTAAAGTCGGTTTCGGCAAGGGCAAGGCATTGGAAGTTCAAGCCGCTGTGCAGAAAGCAACCAAGGCCGCCAAGGCGAAAATGATTCGCGTTCCGTTGAAAGAAGGACGCACATTACACCATGATGTTTCAGTAAAGTATGGCGCAAGTAAATTGGTTCTGCGCAGTGCGGTTCCCGGTACTGGTATCATTGCGGGTGGTGCGTTGCGTGCGGTTTTTGACTGTCTGGGGGTTCAGGATGTTGTTGTTAAATCCCAGGGTGCAAATAATCCAAACAACATGATTCGCGCAGTGTTCTTGGCATTTTCTAAAATGAATTCACCGAAAACAGTTGCGGCGCGTCGTGGTAAAACTGTCGCAGAAATCATTGCGGGGCGTGATGGTAAAAAGGTTGAAGAAACCGCCGCGGAAGACAAATAATAAAAGGTGATTGTTATGGCAAAGAAAATAATTGTAAAACAAATCAAAAGTGTTATCGGTCGTCCGGAATCGCAACGCAAAATTTTGGCGGCAATGGGTTTGGGTCGTATTGGTAAATCAAACGAATTGGATGACAATGCATCTGTTCGTGGTATGATTGCCAAAGTTTCACATTTGGTAAGTGTTGTGGAAAAATAATTAAATAAACCGAGTATGCGGACACTTGTCCGCATGCGAAAAAGAACTATATAAAGTTCACAGGAGAAAAAAATGAAATTAAATGCTTTGATGGATAATTTGGGTGCACGCAAAGATGTTAAACGCGTTGGTCGCGGTATGGCATCGGGTTATGGTAAAACCGCGGGTCGCGGAACCAAGGGTCAAAAGGCGCGTGCAGGTTCACGTAAACAGGCAACTTTCCAAGGTGGTCAAATGCCAATTTTGCGTCGTTTCCCGAAATATGGTTTTACAAATCCGTTTGCAAAACACTATGTGACAATCAATTTGGGTGATATTGAAAAATTCATCGCATCGGGCAAAATTAATGCCAAAGAAGAAATCAATATTGATTCTTTAATTGCGGCAAAAATTTTGAACCGCCGTTTGTCTGGTTTGAAAGTTTTGGCCAAGGGCGAAATCAAAACCGCGGTGAATATTGTCGCAGATAAGTGGTCCAAGGCGGCAGAGGCGGCAATCGTAAAAGCGGGTGGCAGCATCAAAAACAAATAATCTGGGAATAAAAACAAGAGAGATTAACGCATGAAGTTCATATCAAAATATTTCAGTAAACTGTCTGATTTACAAAAACGTATTTTGTTTACACTGGGTGCGTTAATAATCTATCGTGTTGGGTCGTTTATTCCATTGCCGGGTGTGAATGCATCCGCAGTTCTGCACTTGTTCACAGGCGAAGGCAGCGGCATGATGGGTATGTTTGATATGTTTACGGGTGGTTCTTTGTCGCGTATGTCTGTGTTGGCGTTAAACATTTTCCCGTATATTTCTGCATCTATCGTTTTGCAGTTGCTGACCGCGACCAGTAAATCACTTAATGATTTGCGCAAAGAAGGCGAATCGGGGCGTATCAAAATCAATCAATATACACGATATCTGGCGGTTCTGTTGGCGGTCGTTCAGGGTTGGGCGGTTGTTCGTGGTTTGGAAATGATGGCGCCGGTAAATGGGTTGCGCGCGGTTGTAAACCCTGGGTTCTCGTTTGAATTGTCTGCAATTATTGCGTTGGTTGGTGGAACGGTGTTTGTTATGTGGTTGGCGGAACAGATTACTGCGCGTGGCATAGGTCAGGGCGCATCGTTGCTGATTTTTGCCGGTATTATTGCCCAGGTTCCCGAAGGAATCGCGAAAATCGTATCTTTGGGGTCCGTGGGACAAATGTCACCTGCGATGATTGCGTTGGTGTTGGGATTTGTGGTCGGTATCGTTGCATTAATTGCGTTCTTTGAATTGGCGCAGCGCCGTATCCAGATTCTGTATCCGCGTCAAGTTATGGCGAACGGTGTTGTGAATACAAACGCATCTTATTTGCCGATTAAGATTAATATGTCGGGCGTTATGGGACCAGTGTTTGCATCATCTATCATGATGTTGCCCGCATTTATTCAGCGATTTGCACAAAGCGAAAATTTGATAGTGCAAAATATCATGGCGTTCTTTACATATGGTGCATGGTCTTATATTATTTTGTATACTATACTGATTGCGTTCTTTGCATATTTTCAAACCGCGGTCGTGTTCAATTCCGAAGAAACCAGTAATAATTTGCGTAATGCCGGCGGTTATATCCCCGGCGTGCGTCCAGGTGAACAGACGGTGACATATTTAGACTCTTTGGTGTCCAAGGTTACGGCGATTGGTGTTCTGTATTTGATTGTGGTTTGTGTTTTGCCAATTATATTGAATACTCATTTTGGTATGCCGTTGATGATTGGCGGAACCAGTGTATTAATCGTTGCGGGTGTTGTTTTGGACACTATGAATCAGGTGCAATCCTATCTGGTGGCAAAACAATATCGTGGTGTTATGGGCGCCGCCGCAAAGAAAGGGCGTTTCCGTAACTGATGTGTTATGTGAAACAAGAATTGACTTTTGCGGTATTTAATATAAAATATTCGCAAAAGTAAACGTTCTAATGACGGTTGGTCATTGAACTGACAGGGCGGGGCGGGGTCGTCCCAAAAGAAAAAAGGAAAAATAAAAATGGCACGTATAGCAGGTGTAAACATTCCGACAGAAAAACGTATTGAGGCCGCATTGCAATATATTCACGGCATCGGTCCGGCCAAGGCTGCACAAATCTGCAAAGATTTGAAATTGAAAGACGGTCTGCGCGCGAAAGATCTGACGGACGAAGATGTTGTTAAAATTTCAAACTATATTGAACAGAATTTCAAGGTAGAAGGTGATGTTCGCCGTGAAGTCGCAATGAATATCAAACGTTTGCAAGATTTGAAAACGTATCGCGGTATTCGTCATCGTAACCGTTTGCCCGTTCGTGGTCAACGGACCCAAACAAACGCACGTACACGCAAAGGTAAACGTGTTGTCGTTGCGGGTTCTGCGGTCAAGGGTAAATAATAAAATTGGGTAGAGATTAACACGATAGTTAATTGAAGACATCTAATCAAAGGAAAAAATAAAAATGGCAATAAATAAAAAGAAAGTTGTAAAAAAAGTATCTCATGGCATCGCACATATCGTTGCCACGAACAATAACACACGTATCACAATTACAGACCAATCAGGTGCAGTATTGACATGGGCAACCGCGGGCGCAAATAATTTCAAGGGTGCCAAGAAATCAACCCCGTATGCCGCGACAGTTGTTGCAGATTCTGTGGGTAAAAAGGTTGCGGAAATGGGCATGAAAACGGTTGATGTTTTGATGCGCGGTATTGGTCAGGGTCGTGAATCTGCGGTTCGTGGTTTGGCGAATGCCGGATTGGTGGTACAAAGCATTACCGATACAACACGTATCCCACACAATGGATGCAGACCCAAAAAAGTTCGCAGAGTGTAAAGTTGTTGATACAGGCGCGATTTTATCGCGCCCGTATTTTTTATTCAAAAATGTTTTTTAATTCAATAATTTTATGATACTGGTTTCTGTCTGCCATTCACTATATTGTTGACAGTTTGTGCCCATACCAACTTCATATGGTCTGGACTTGCGTCGCAGACATCGCCACTGTCATCCCGCAGAAGTGCGGGACCCAGGCATCGCGACAGCGATGACTTGCGTCGCAGACAATAAATGTTTGCCGCCGCAATCCGCGGCGACAAATCCCCGGCGGGGCATGTTTACCGCGATGCGGTAAACTGGGCACCGCGCGGTCTGCGGTGTGACGATTCTCTGGAATTTTTACATATAAACATTGCCCGCATTTGCGGGCAATTAGATCACATTTGAATCTCTGTTACCTTTTCAACTGGGTCGGAATATTTATCACACAGTACACCCTCATATTTGTATTCGCAATCATCGCACCAATATTTTTTTGTGGTTCCATCTTCATATTTTTTGTCTTTTACAAAATCTGCTTCTGAAAGATAAACTATTTCTTTTTCAGAAAGACAGTTACTTGTTGTGGTTGTAATAGTGCAAATGTTTGATCTTGGATTATAAAACGCTTTCATGGATATCAAACTTATCATGACGTCATAATTATCAAGCAAGACTATCTTGCCTGAATTATGTGACATTAACTCTAATTTTTTAGACAAGTCCGCAGTTTTGATAACATATGACGTGCCATCATTTGTTGGACCGCCCTGTTGAGAACCAAACAGCCCATTGAACAAATCATTAAACGAATTTTCCGATGTGCATATAGTGTTGCCTTCTTCATCGGTGCTGCAAGTGACAGAATCTTTATCGTATGCCATCATGGAGCAAACAACAGATTTTACATCATCGCTTTGGTTTTCCAGTGCTTCGGCGACCATCGTGTCATATTTAGCACGATAATTTGAATATGCTTTATCCAATGCCGCATTGAATATCATCAATTTATATGAATTTAACAGATTTGGAAAACGTGCCGTATGTGTATCCGTGGCGGTGGGGTTTTTCCATTTCTTACTGCGTCCGCTGATACACATATCAACCGTTTCATCGTTTGCAATTTCGCTTATTTTTTGTTTTGCTTTGTTAACAACGATATTGATATTGGATGCGATGCGTTGCAGTGTTGGGCTTGCGTTAACCTCGGCTGCCTTTAAATTGTTGGAATCATCATAAATCGCGGTATAGTTTTTCTTGATTATATCGGTTCCATCGGTGTTCATTTCCAATAAACCAAAGTTCATTAATCCATCAATTACCGTATTGCCATCAGAATCTTTATAACTTATCAAAGAATCTGTTCCAATAGAATCGTCATCTGCGAACGCTTCACATGTAGATAAATCACCACATACTTCCAAAACCTTGGATTGAACGGCGCGTTGGCATGCAGTCAGCATGTTGTTATCTATATTCAAGAATATGCCGGTCGCAATTTCTTCTAATGTTTCTGTGACTTCTTTTGTATTGTTTCCATATTGGTAATAGCATCCTGGTAATTTATCATCTGGACACATAGCCACTATGGTCGCGGTGTCCAATCCGATACACTGGGTATAATCTTCACCACAACGGTCTTCGGATGTCAAACATGCCTTGAATTCGCGCGTACAAGAATCAACACGCATAGATTTCAATCGCGCGGTCACATAGTCCATAATATTCGGAATTGCGGCTTTGCATGGCGCAATTTCTACCTTGCATGTGTCTTCCAGTGTTTGTGGTCGTGTCAGGCACATATCGTATGAACCATCCGGGTCATTCGGATCAATTCTGTCTCTACATCCTTTTTGAAAACAATTTGCAATGTTAGAAATACATGATGTCCGCAGATTAGATTCTGAAATCAATTCTGCAGATTTTACCTGGGGGGCGACTTCACGAATAAATGTATCCCACACTTGATCTGCAACATTTACACATTGTTGGGTCACAGTTTCACACAGCGGCTTCTTGGATTCCAATATGTCATATGTAGATTGGGCAATCGTGATAGAAGATGAATTGCTTTTGATTTTCTTTGTCTTGATATTATTAAAACTAAATTGGGAATTTGCACCGGAATTCATAGATTTTGTTGTTGCTTCTTGAATCAATCCGACACAGCCCGTGAAATCATCACCACATCCGCCGGTGGTTTGCATACATTGTTTGAATTGCACTGTGCATTGCCCAAGGTCGTATTTATTCGCATTACGATATTGTTCTAACGCCGCTTCACGCATAGCAGATTGCGCCGTGGCCAGTTTTTGCGCGCTTTGCGTGCGTTGTTGTCGCAGACTGTTTTCATACGCCGTGCAATCAGAACGAATGCGTTGCTGATACATCATTTCCATCATTTTTGATTGTGACGCACATTCGGGAATTTGCGTGTTGCACAGTTTCGCCGCCGCGCGATACAGTGCATCGCCAGTCTTGTTCGTCACCGATGTTTCATCAGATGACAATGCAAATATATCCATCGCATCAGAATCAAATATATCATCAGAAGCATCCCACAATGTTAAATCCAACGCGTTGCGTTTTGCGTTTGCCGCGTTTTGTTCAAGTTTCTTTGTAATTTCTTGGGTTTTGGCAATTACCGCATTCGCGCTTTCGCCCATTTCTATTTGTTCAACACCAACCGTTGCCATTTGATAACTCTGTTCGTCCAACGACTGAATTTCCGCCAAAATAGAATCATATTCAGCGTTTTTATCACTGCACAGGCAACGACCACCGTTCATGTTGTCTAACATACAGAAAGAATCCATACATCCCATGAACCCGTTCCAACATTTTTCATCAACAATCGTATTCTGTGCCGCGGCGGTGATTTTTGTGCCGGTACTGATTGCGCTTTGTTTCGCGGCGCGCGATGTGGTGGTACCGCCGCGTCCCGCAGACGGTACAGATGTTATCGTTGTCACATTACGCGTGCCGGTTGATGTGGTTTGTGATGATGGTGTGACCACTGGACGTGCCGAAGTGCGCGCGTTGGTGGTGCTGCGTGCGCCACGTGCCGATGTGGCGGTGGTTTGTGATGGTGTGGCGGTGGTTTGTGATGGTGTGGCGGTGGTTTGTGATGGTGTGCGTGAAGTCCGCGGCGTTGCCGCATCTGCGCCAAATGTGCCGATTAAAAATGCCGAAAATAAAACAAGAATTTTTTTCAATGGAATTCTCCCTATTATCTGTAATATTTTATCACAAATTCGCACAATAAAAAAGTAAAAAGTGGTTAGTGTAAGTGGTTAGTTGTTAGTGGAAAGTATTCCAGATACCAGTTATCCCGGCGGGGCAAGTTTACGGCATTGCCGTTAAACTGAGCACCGCGCGGTCTGCGGTGTGACGAAAAACGGTGGCGACCGCCACCGTTTTACTAACCACTAACACTAATAACTAACCACTAATGCCTATTTTCCAGTGGCACGACGTTTCACCGCAACGGTTTTTTTCGCACCAGTTGCCTTTTTGACCGCCGGTTCTTTTGTTGCCACTTTTTTGGTTGCAGGCTTTTCCGCCTTTGGCGCCGGTTCAGATTTTTTTGCATCTGTGGCAACCGCTTCTTTGGCATTGGCGGCGGCTGATTCTGGCTTTACAACCTTTTTCGCATTAACATCGCGGTCAACAAATTCAATGATTGCCATTGGCGCCGCATCGCCATAACGGAACCCAGCCTTTAATACGCGGGTATATCCGCCGGGACGTTTGGCATAACGTGGTCCCAATACAGCAAACAATTTTTTTACAGTCTTATCGGAATCGTTGCCTAATTCGGACGCAACCAAGCGACGGTTTGCAACAGTGTCAACCTTGGCACGGGTAACCAATTTTTCTACGACACCGCGCAAATCTTTGGCCTTTGGCAATGTGGTTTTAATTTGTTCTTTTTCAATCAAGTTTTTCGCCAGGCCAATAAACAAAGCCTTGCGTGCATTTGTGTCGCGATTAAATGTGCGACCTGATTTCTGGTGTCTCATCGGTTACTCCTTTATTTGTTTCTGCCCAGACATTTGTGTCGGGATTTTACCAGATTTATGCGCCCTGGGGGGAAATTCCCCCAGTATGCGTTTATTTATACGGATCTTCGTATTTTTTTGCCAATTCTGCAATGTTTTCTGGTGGCCAACCCGGAACTTCCAGACCCAGACCAAGCCCCATTGCTTCTAATTGGTTTTTAATTTCATTCAAAGATTTACGCCCAAAATTCGGGGTCTTTAACATATCTGCTTCGGTCTTTTGAACCAATTCGCCCAACCAATTAATCTTGTCATTTTTCAGACAGTTGGTTGCACGAACAGACAATTCTAATTCGTCAACGCGTTTCAACAATTTCGGGTCAAATTGCAATGCGTCCTTGGTGGTTTCTTCTTCGTCTGGCGCACTGATTTGTGCAGGATCTTCAAAGTTGATAAACAGTGTTAATTGGTCCGTCAAAATACGCGCCGCAAATGCGATTGCGTCTTCGGGTGAAACACTGCCGTTTGTAGTGACGACCATTTCCAATTTATCGTAATCTGTGGATTGTCCCACACGTGTTTCGGAAACATTGCTTGCCACATTCAGTATCGGCGAGAATATAGAATCAACCGGAATCACGCCCAATGGTAATCCATCGGCGTGCGCAGTCGCCGGGACATACCCGCGACCCGTACCCAAAGTGATTTCCATATCCAGTTTTGCGCCTTTGTCCAGTGTGCAGATTTCTGCATCTGGGTTCATAATTTCTATGGCGCCGGATGTTTCAATCATGCCAGCCTTGACAACCGCAGGCCCAGATGCATGTAATGATACCTTATGCTGACCTTCGGTGTTGGCCTTGAAATAAACGCCTTTAAGATTAAGTAAAATGTCGGCAACATCTTCGTGAACGCCTTGGATACTGGAAAATTCGTGTTGAACACCATCAATTTTCACATACAGCGGTGCGCAGCCCTGCAATGAAGACAGCAACACGCGACGCAACGCAGTGCCCAATGTCAAACCGAAACCCTTTTCCAGCGGTTCAGCAACCAGTGTCGCACGATGTGGATTTTTATCACATGGGATAATATTCAGTTTTTTTGGCTTGATTAAAGTCATCCAATTTTTTTCAATCATTTAAGTTTCCTTTTAGCTTAGTTTATCATTTTCGCCAACAGGCCGGGTACAAAAATCTTTGTACGCCCGCGCATTTTATAGCCTTTTTTATCAAAAGTCAAGTGGTAGTGTTAGTGGCTATGGGGTTATCTGCGATAGTATGGGTAATTTTTGTTTGCCAGACATTGGGCGGCACGTGAAATTGCGGCACTGAAATCGCGTGCGCAGTTAGCAATTTTGTCTTTGGTGGTCAACGCATTGTCTGCATTATCAACAGTTGTTGTTTTTAGTGCATCGCAACAAGTATACTTGCATGTGTCTGAGTTTTGGGTGTCTTGGTTATCAACACATAATCCCCACCGCTTTGCGATAATTATATCGTTTTTTAATTGTTTTCTGGCGTTGCCAATATTTCCAGAATTGGCAGTGTTTATTATCAATTGAATATTAGGTTGCAGACATTGTGCAACGCCACTTTCATTACTGTACCCAGAACCGGAACAATCTGATGCGCCCGATACAGAAACATTGTTACCATATGAATTCGCAGATGATCCGCCGGAATTGCCAGATGCGGCGTTGCCAGTGGCAACTTCTATCTTGCTGGTCAGAACTGCTTTTTCAAGTTGGGTTTTGAAACGTTTGATAATCGCATTCAGTTGGTCATATTGTTCTTTTAATTGCTGTGCAATAACGGTAGATTTTAATGCGATAACTTCATTCATCAGTGCGACATCTTCTGATTTTGTCGGGTTTGTCGGCATGCCGGTTGTGTTATCTACATATTTAACATTGTGTGAATGTACAGAACACAGCCCAAATGCAGGATTAAAATAACCGCATTCAATATCTTCGGCGGCAAAGCCCCCCGCCGGCGCCATGCATATAAGCACCCCAAAAAGAATATTAAAGATTTTCGTTTTAGTTTTCATTTATTTCCGTTTCATATGTTGCCGCTATGGTGTTGTAATTGCTCAACGTTGTTTTTAGTTTTTGTGTGCAAATGGGGTCATGCCATTCGCATCCTGCCTGGAAACAGGTACTGAAAGTGGTATATGTTGAGCAAGAGGCTTTAGAAAAGTTTTGAATTGTTTCTTGTAAATCTTGTCGCGTTTCGTTTCCAAAATCTTGCCCAACCGTCTTTGAAATCATGGTGTTTTCCCATGTTTGTGACGGGTAAAGCGTCAAGTTTGATATAACCAATGGTTCCATGTTTTTGACTTGATTTGGGGCTTCTTCAAATGTTTCCCAGCACAAAGATTTGCTTGTTCGGTCCATCTTTGGCAACTTGCGATTGCGGACAGATTCATACAATATCTTGTAATCTTCGGAATCTTCGTTTGGGTCAACCGCGCACATGTTCATACCACATGCGTCAACCGCGCTGTCACCTTTGAATGTAAATTCTCCGCCATTCATTGTGCCACGGCACGAATATGAATCTTGGTTTACCAATCGGCGCAGATTATCAATGGTTAATGTGGCTTGTTTTTTCATGCCGCGGAATATGGGCGCACTCATAACCACATCAGATGCGCATCCAACCTGGGTTGCACCCATCATACCAGTATTCGGGTCAATCCATTCATGCCATACCGTATCGTTTTCGTTTAACACCTCAACCAAACGACATTTCTGGTTTTTTCTTGTGTTTGACGTAACACGATAAAAGCAATTCTTATTATCCGAATCACATCCACAGTCAGTTTCATGTGGACTGCAACTTTCGCATAAATACCGTCCCCACATATTACACGAATTAGACAATAACATAATAACGTCGTTCACATCTATACCCAATGTCATTGCCAATATCAGTGCGTCATAGACACTTTCAACCACATTTTCGTACGGGTCAAAGAATTCATTCGCCAAATCTTTGAATTTTTTTACGCGCTTTGGTCCTGTGCAGTTGGTTGCCGACGGGTCACATCCCGCGTATTCTAAAACTGCATCCAATTTTGCCTTTAAATCTTTCATTGCGGTCATTGCGTTTTCTATGGATGTTTCAATTTTGCCACCCATTTGTTCACGAACCAATATATCTGCGCTGATACCATTTTTCGCCGCCAACTGTTCCGCCACAGATAATCCATCCATTCCCGAAATGACCGCACCAGTGTCGCCAGTATCGGTGGGGGAATTATATAAATTGGCGCGCTGGCTTTCCAATGCACTTTGAATTTGGGCGTTTTGCGATTCTGTTTGTGCCACCATCTGTTGCTGCATCGCCGCCATAGATTCAGACATCTGTTGTTGCATTGCCGCCATTTGTGTTTGCATTTGTTGTATTTGGGCGTTTGATTGTTCCGCCGCAGATGCGTTCGCGGCGGCATTTGCCTGGGCCAATGCGACGGCGTTTGCCTGTTCGGCGGCCTTGGCGGTGGATTGTGCGACAACCTGGGCAGTGATATAGTTAATTAAATCTTCGCCGTGTTTTTTACATGAAGCGTTCGTGTTTACGCATCCTGCAACAATTTGATATGCAATGTTCGCATCGCCACATCCGGTGCCACATTTTGGTGATGCACAACGCAAAATTATGGCATTGCAATTTCCAAAGTTTGCGTCTGCGGCGGCGGGGGTCGCACCACTGCGTCCATTCATTAGGGAATTCCATTGGTTGTTATTTGTTGCACCTGTGCCGTTATATGCGGTTAAATTAGACCCCGCCGTGGTGGCAACATTCGCCAACGCCGGCACAACGAATGCCGCACAAACCGCACCATATAAAAAATGTAATAAAATTCTCATCTCTCTTTACGCCTTGTAATTTTATCATAAAAATTTGATAAAGAAAAGGAAAAATATTGGTTTCGCGTTTGTGTCCGTTTTTTATTATGCTGTTTACTGGCAACGCGGTGGCATACTTTCTTCAACCGGCGTTTCCAGTGGGTAATACACAACCACGGGCGTGCCGTTTGCGTATTGGTCGGCAAGGTATTGTTTCCAATCTTCTACTGTGCTTAAATTATCGTATCTAAAATAGACCATTTTGCTAGCACTTGCAGACCCGCAACAAGTATCTGGTATACTTGATGTGGTGCCATCATTGTATTGAAAGCGAGAACAAAATAGTGTGCTTTTTTCTGTTTTTTTATCTGCAAAAAAAGATGAGTTGCCAAAAGACTTATGTGTTTTGCTCCACCCACCTTCCGTTCCATCAAGCACCTTGACCCCAACGTGTCTTGTGATTTTATTTGTGTTCGCATCATAGGAATCTGCATAGTTTCCAACCGCACGCAGAATCATATCACCATCTTGATAAAATGTTGGCAAAACAGGATTCGTGGGTGTTGGCGTACCGTTCTGAACGCCTGTTCCCATCGCATTTGTATAATTAGAACAAATATTCAACGCCACTAAATCATCCTGAATTTCCCATAATGTGCCGTTCGGGTCTTGGTCGCCATTTTCATCAACCCGAATCAGTGATGAATTTACTGCATTGATAACACCGGTGTTCACTGTTTCTGCGGTGACCAGGGCATTAGAGTAATTTGTGTTCGCACTGTAAATCGCGCGTTCACCAACATCGCCGGGGGTGCCGGTACCCGTCATAACATAACCCGCCGTGCCGGTAATTGTGTCTTGTTTCCCGTCCAGACCCGTCTTAACCGCACCAACAGTCGGTACACCGGTGGCACTTTCCCCAAGTGTTGTCTCAATGGACTTTTCACCAATACCGGTTTCATCATCATATATCATAAGTTTATTTGCGCCGGAACCGGGTAATTTACCCTGGTATCCAGACATCAGGTCATCTACATATTTCTTGCTGGTCACACTGGAATTATCCGCAAATACCGCAGAC